>NZ_JBYTBB010000163.1:0-507 GCF_058788755.1 Lysinibacillus sp. FW301-JW8 | reverse complement strand
GATAAATGAAACCTATCATTTCTAATTATAAAATCATTTGATTAGATGTGTAGAAATCTTAAGTTGACAGCTATGGTACTTTGGTCACCCCCGGAGGAAGAAAAATCTTCATCTCTATTGAAAAATTGCTCTTTTATATTTCTCTGGCTATCAAGTACAACCTCTTTTGTGGCTTTATCTAGTTATTTATTTGCTGAACAATGGTATATTATCACTGTTTTGAAAATGGAATCGGCACTTGGAATGATTTTGATGATAACGATGATTTTTCGCGTTCTCTTTATGACTGTTGGAGGGGTTTGGGTTAACGCATTTTCGAATGGACTTGTCCCACTCTCCTATGCTTTTGTTTCTATTGCCCTTGTTATGGATTTGACTATCTCCAGTATAATGTTGTATTGCGGATGTCTAATTATATGTATATCTTTGTTCACTAGCATCGCATTAAAATAATGCCTCATTCAAATTAATCATAATTTTCTGTAATTACATGTAAGCACAAAAAAG
>NZ_JBYTBB010000162.1:0-517 GCF_058788755.1 Lysinibacillus sp. FW301-JW8 | reverse complement strand
CCCCACTTTGTGAGCTTTTCATTTGTTATCGCTCGATGGATAATCTCGTTTCTCGATAGTCGCCAATACCCTTTTCTTGAATAGGCTATTTTCATCGCATCATCATGGTCAATTCCATATTGACGTAGTTTCGCATATTTCGTTTTTGGTTTCTTCCAT
The DNA here is from genome assembly GCF_058788755.1 of Lysinibacillus sp. FW301-JW8. Taxonomy (NCBI): domain Bacteria; kingdom Bacillati; phylum Bacillota; class Bacilli; order Caryophanales; family Bacillaceae; genus Lysinibacillus; species Lysinibacillus sp. FW301-JW8. The sequence goes on along the minus strand of NZ_JBYTBB010000162.1, from coordinate 358 downwards.
CTCTTCAAGATGAGTTGACGCAATCGATGGTTTAACCAACCTTGTATTTCTTTTATGAAGGCTTTCATATTGGCAATTCCATAGTAATTAATCCATCCAACCGTTGTTTGATTGATTCTTTTCACAATCTCTTCAAACGTTCCTGCTATTTTTCGATTCGTTAATTTTCTTAATTTATCTTTGAATCGTTGTTTAGCGGATTTACTCGGTCGGCATCCAACTTTCCCATTAAGTTTTGTATGTTAAAACCTAGGAATGTAGCGCTTGTTGCACCGCATACTTTACTTTTCTTTTCATTAATCGTTAGACCTAAATCTTCTCCGATATATTTCTTCACACTTGCCATGACACGTTCTCC
>NZ_JBYTBB010000161.1:0-523 GCF_058788755.1 Lysinibacillus sp. FW301-JW8 | reverse complement strand
TGTGACTTTCATTTTATATTCTTCTTTTTCAGTTATCGGTGCAGCCTGTTTTGCCAACCATTTATAATAGCCACTCGTCGATACCTTTAGAACACGGCACATCTTTACAATCGAAAACTCCCGTTTATGCGCTTCAATAAATTCAAACACTACTGCGGGTTTTTGGCAAAGATGTGCATCGCCTTTTTTAGAATGGCATTCTCCTCTTCTAAGTCACGAAGTTTCTTTTCATAAATCGCTTCTAACTTCTTTAGCTCCGAAGGGGTTATATATTTCACGTCGCCATTTTCTTGCTTTTTTCCATCACGATACTTTTTTACCCAGCGATGAATAGAAGATTCCCCAATCCCTAATTCATATGATAATTCTGTTACTTTTCGATTTTCTTCTACTACTAATTTCACAACATAATCACGATATTCTTGCGTTATTTTTTTAGTCATTCGGTACACGTCCTTTAAAATAGTTATTTCTATAATAGCTACTCTCAGTTTTCCGTGTCCACTTTTTATACTAACCTCAT
>NZ_JBYTBB010000160.1:0-531 GCF_058788755.1 Lysinibacillus sp. FW301-JW8 | reverse complement strand
TTATGGTACGCATTTTCCTTTGATTTTTCGAAGCCAAATGTGGGCAGATTTCCACCACGATACCTTCAAGAAACGACCGATTTCTAAATATGTATACGAACTATTTGTGTGGAGCTGTGCCAACACGTTCAAGCAATATACAATCATTGCGATATACACTTGGTTATGCACCGCCTGCTCACTGTGACCGTAGAATTTCTTTATGTTCAAATGTTGTTTCATCCATTTGAAAAATAATTCGATCGCCCAACGTGACTTGTACAATTCAGCGAGTTCATCTGCATCTAAGTCGAACCGATTCGTTAGGAGTTGAAGTTCATTACCCTTTGAATCGATTACTTTCAATAAGCGGAAGGCGTTTTCAGAGCGATTCTGCGTCGTACCAATGACAACCATTTCATCCGATAAAACCAGTGAATCCTCAGGTAACCTGAGCGTTTCCATAACGCGTGTTACTGCATTTTTACGCAAGCGCGAGACAAAGAAATAGCCGTCATCGGTCATCCGATCAAAACGCTCATAATCTAAGTA
>NZ_JBYTBB010000159.1:0-580 GCF_058788755.1 Lysinibacillus sp. FW301-JW8 | reverse complement strand
GTAGCCTCGGTCAAACACGTACATGCATTCCTTGTCATCAACGAGAATTTCAAGCTGACCACGATCATGTTCTTTCGCGTTCGTTAGCACCGCTTTATCAGGGTACGAACAACCTTTTTCTAGATAAACAAGGCGCAAATGCAACTTCACACCTGATTTTGTTTTACGGAATTCAGCCCATCTATGGTTCTTTAAGTTCAATGGCAGTGTGCTGGAATCGATGATTTTCAGTGGTGTTGTGATTTTTCGACGCTGCTCAAAATGTGTTTTCTTATGGATTTGCGTGACTAAGTCTAGAAAAATCTGTTGGAAAAACTCAGATGGCACTTGATTTAATCGACGGCCTAGCTGCGAAAAGCTGATAGACTCTAAATACGTTGCTTTTTGTAAGTCGTCTGATAACAGCGTATCACTGATGGCACGTAGACTTTCGGTTTCAATGAGCTGGGCAAACAGTAATAATCTCAAGAATGAAGCGATGTGAAGCTTCTTTGTATAGTAATTTAATTGATGGTTTTCAACTAATTTTTCCATTTGTGTAGAAGAAATAGGTGAAAACCATTGTTCAAATGATGTTTTT
>NZ_JBYTBB010000158.1:0-593 GCF_058788755.1 Lysinibacillus sp. FW301-JW8 | reverse complement strand
AAAAATGAGGCTGGGACATAACTAGCTTCAATTCGTGAGAAATCCGACTTTGAATTCATTCAAAGTCGGATTTCTCTATCTTTTATGTTTTTCCAGATAGCTTTTAGCTAATGGCTGTGAATTTTCTTAAATTCACAGCCATTAATGCGAGGCCCATCTCGTTTTCCACCTTCGATTTTCCTCGTACAGAAAATCGAGTGAAACGCAAATTAGCCTTCAAGAATCCAAAAACTGGTTCCACGTCAATTTTGCGTTGACGATAAAGGGTACTCGTTTTTTCTTCTGAAAGCTTTGCTCTCACATATTCTTTTTGTTGTTCCCACTTCTCATTCACCATTAACTTACGATTATTTCCTTCTTTTGCTTTTGTACATAATGAACGGAGGGGGCATCCGGAACAGTCTTCACATTCATATACCTTAAACTCACGCGCGAAATCATACTTATCCGTTTTCGTGGTACGATATTTAAATACAAGATGTTGTTGGTTTGGGCATGTGTATCGATCATTTTCTTTATCATAATCCCAGTTCGCTGTATTGAATTCGTTTTGCTTATACGTTTTCTTCTGTTCTTTTACATACATGGTGTAC
>NZ_JBYTBB010000157.1:0-605 GCF_058788755.1 Lysinibacillus sp. FW301-JW8 | reverse complement strand
CCGCAACCGGTGAAAAGGGTAGCTATTCCAAAATCGGATGGCACGAAGAGATATTTAGGGATTCCTTGCGTAATCGACCGGGTAGTCCAACAAGCTATTCTACAAGTAATTGACCCAATCATTGATCCGCATTTTTCGAAGAATAGTTTCGGCTTTCGGAAAGGAAGAAACGCACATCAAGCAATCGAACTCGCCGAACAATACTATCAAGAAGGATATCGAACGGTGGTGGACTGTGATTTAAAAAGCTATTTTGATACAATCCATCACCAACGACTAAGAGCGTATCTAGAAGAATTCATTACAGATAAGATTGTCCTCAAACTCATTTGGAAATTCTTACGTTCAGGTATTCTTGATAAAGATATTTACGTTGAAACAACGGAGGGAGCTCCGCAAGGTGGTCCGCTGTCTCCTATTCTAGCAAATGTTTATTTAAATAAACTAGATAGAGAACTGGAAAAACGAGGACATCGTTTTATTCGATATGCGGATGACTTTGTGATATACGTGAAGACGCCTAGAGCGGGAGAACGTGTCATGGCAAGTGTGAAGAAATATATCGGAGAAGATTTAGGTCTAACGATTAATGAAAAGAAAAGTAA
>NZ_JBYTBB010000156.1:0-623 GCF_058788755.1 Lysinibacillus sp. FW301-JW8 | reverse complement strand
GTAATGACTGCACCTGTTAATCCATATTCTGTATCGTTCGCAATTTCAATTGCTTGATCGAAATCTTTCGCTTTTGCAATCGCTACAACTGGTCCGAAGATTTCTTCTTTCATCACACGTGCAGAGGCATCTACGTCTGCAAATACTGTTGGTTGTACGAAGTAACCAACTGAATCATCCGCAGTACCACCTGCAACTAGACGACCTTCGCCTTTACCAATTTCGATGTACTCTGTAATTTTATTGAATGCTGCTTGGTCAATCACAGTCGCCATGAAGTTACTGTAATCTGTTGGATCACCTACTGTTAAAGCGTTTGTTAATTCTACAACACGATCTACTACTTGATCATAAACATCCTCTACAATCACCGCACGTGAACATGCTGAACATTTTTGACCAGAGAAGCCAAATGCTGATTTCACGATGGATTGTGCAGCTAGCTCTAGATCTGCTTCCTTATCCACAACGATTGTATCTTTACCGCCCATTTCAGCGATCACACGTTTGATCCAAATTTGACCGTCATTTAGGACAGAGGCACGTTGGTTAATACGTAAGCCTACATCACGTGAACCTGTGAAGCTGATGAAGCGTGTTTTTGGATGATCTACTAAGTAGTC
>NZ_JBYTBB010000155.1:0-639 GCF_058788755.1 Lysinibacillus sp. FW301-JW8 | reverse complement strand
TTCCATCTACGCCCGGAGCCCCTCCATTTTCTTTTACCTTTTTATAAGCTCTCCATAAATTGCCGTTGGTAACGATTCTATCGATTAAATGGATACCATCTTGTTTCTTCATTTCCATGTCTACATCCCTACACACTCTTATATACTCTTTCACTTCCAGCTTATCCCTCTATAAGTAGCCATCTTTTGGTCTTTACCTCGATGTTTTCTGTATTTCGTCGGGATGTCTTCACCTCCTTGTTCATTCAAGATTTAAGATTGTTCGGCCCTTTACTTTCGTTAGAAAGTTACTATGACCTCTGCTGACTTCTCTTGATTCATCCGATTATCACTAATCCGATTGTTAATTCAATAACCCTCAAGAGATCTCCCCGGGTAAGCACAACCACTTTCCTCTCATGTAACTGCCAGATTTACTGTATGGGATTCGGGCAGTATTGGACTTTACTTTGATGTGCAAGTTCATCCATCCCAAGTCAGCCTTGTATCTGATTTCTGTTCGTCAGTTCGAGATTTTGCGTCCGACTTCCTTCAGATTCCACGTCACCATGGACACCCTTGTCTTTCGCTAACAGTTCCTACTGCCAAGTCTGTAGTGGACTTTCACCACCTAGTTGTTGCGCATGCCGGGCACACACA
>NZ_JBYTBB010000154.1:274-687 GCF_058788755.1 Lysinibacillus sp. FW301-JW8 | reverse complement strand
AAATGGACAGTGAATAGTTATGGCGTAACATTTAACACAAACGGAGGTTCAGTCGTAGCGTCCGACTCAGTAATCTATAATGAAAAAGTGACAAAGCCAACAGCACCGAGTAAGGCAGGGTATACATTTGCAGGCTGGTTTAAGGAAAGTGCCCTTACAACCGAGTGGGACTTTGCGACAGATGTAATCACGGCTAATACAATGCTCTATGCCAAATGGACAGTGAATAGTTATGGCGTAACATTTAACACAAACGGTGGTTCAGCAGTGGGATCTGACTCAGTAATCTATAATGAAAAAGTGACAAAGCCAACAGCACCGAGTAAGGCAGGGTATACATTTGCAGGCTGGTTTAAGGAAAGTGCCCTTGCAACCGAATGGGACTTTGCGATAGATGTAATCACGGCTGATAC
>NZ_JBYTBB010000154.1:0-178 GCF_058788755.1 Lysinibacillus sp. FW301-JW8 | reverse complement strand
ATACAATGCTCTATGCCAAATGGACAGTGAATAGTTATGGCGTAACATTTAACACAAACGGCGGTTCAGCTGTAGCGTCCGACTCAGTAATCTATAATGAAAAAGTGACAAAGCCAACAGCACCAAGTAAGGCAGGGCATACATTTGCAGGCTGGTTTAAGGAAAGTGCCCTTGCAAC
>NZ_JBYTBB010000153.1:0-726 GCF_058788755.1 Lysinibacillus sp. FW301-JW8 | reverse complement strand
AAATACTATTATGTCAATGACATCAAGGTGACAAATTAAAAAGTATAGCCCTTTTTCAAAACGAGGGGTTGATTTCCTTTCCGACTGAGTGCTTTCCTGGGGGCGTCCGATGAGCCGCTTGGGCCAACAGATGTTTTTTGCGCGAAAGCGAAGCGGCAGCAGCAGGAGGTTGGTCACGAAGGCGTTGTCACAGGACGTGACGGTTTTAGCCTTCGTTCCCCTAATCTGCTCGCTCCAGGGTCTCATCTGTGACGCTGAATCCCCGAGGAGTCACTCAGTCTACACTCCAATCAACCTTTGCTCATAGTATTTTCTTCTGGCATTTTACACAAATGTATAGTGATAAATTGAAGTCTTAGCCATCACTATATTGCTAAAAACGGGGTTTGGGTAACATTTCCCTATTCAAAAGCGGTGTTAGCAATAAGTTGCTTTATGTATAGTTACAAAGAGTTTTATGCACAAAATGTAGGTTGACAGCTATAGAATTGTACCACTATTCTATCCATTTAATGATGGTGAGATATGCTACTTTTGAGGTAAGAAAATAATTAAAGTTCTACACTATTGCTGATTGGAGTGCAAGGCTACTCGACCATAGCTGTCAACTTAAGAAATGTGTACTTCTTCTAAAAAGTGGTATAGATATATACAAAACTTTTTTTGGAAGGGGTGCTTTTGATGTCGACACCGAAACATATACAATTACTCCAAAAGCTATTTGAA
>NZ_JBYTBB010000152.1:0-838 GCF_058788755.1 Lysinibacillus sp. FW301-JW8 | reverse complement strand
TTCCTTGAGCTAACCACATCATCCGAAGACTATCTTTTAAAAGTCCTTCAATTTTGCGCCCTGAGAAGACAGATTGCGTGTAGGCACATAAGATAATTTTAAGCATCATGCGTGGATGGTAGGCAGGACAGCCCTCATTTCGAAGGAATGGTTCAAACGCTTCGGGCGGGATACTTTCGACTAAATGGTGGATATGGAAGGCAATATCATTCTTTTGTAACTTCACTTCTAAATCTAAAGGCAAAACTAGTTGATTCATGTTATAATCTTTAAACATAAGGATCCTTCTTTCTGTATAATTTTGTTGTGGTGACTTAATTTTATCAGAAGTGGTCCTTATTTTTTTTATGAAAAAAATTTCACCGGCTTTTTAGTTTAGAGAAGGGTTTTGTCCCAGCCTCATAGTGTTGAAAAATTAAATAGTCAAGGGACTCTTTGTAAATATTTAGTCAAAATGAAGGTGATTTCTGTTCCAGGCTACTCGCTTTGCCGCTGACGCTTCGCTTTCGCGCAGAGCAAGGGCTTCCAGTGGGCGAGCGACGAGCCGCTTCCTGCGCTGAGGGAACGAAGGCTAGTGCGTCACGTCCTGTGACAATTTATCTGTGCGAAAGCGTAGCGACAGCAACAACGCCTTCGTGACCAACATCGTGTTGGCCTCAGGGTCTCGTCTGTCTCGCTATCCCACGGGAGTCGAGTTGCCTTGCACTCCAATCAGCAATAGTGTAGAACTTTAAATATTTCCTTCCCTCAAAAGAAAAGAAAAGTAAAAGCATGTTACTCACCATCATTAAATGGATAGAATATTGGTACAAATTCTACAGCTGTTAACCTACATTTT
>NZ_JBYTBB010000151.1:0-878 GCF_058788755.1 Lysinibacillus sp. FW301-JW8 | reverse complement strand
TGATTAAGGCTTCTCGCTTACGATTCGAAAGGATATCATCATAATTTTGTTCACTGCCATATCCGGCATCTGCGACGATGTGTTTTGGTAGTTTAAAATAATGTTGTTCGATTTCATCTAAAAATGGGATTAATGTACGTGTATCCGCTGGGTTTGGAAAAATGCTGTAGGCAAGCGCATACTGACCTTCTGTTGCCACTTGTATGTTATAACCTGCCTTCAATTGACCATTTTTCATATAGTCATCTTTCATACGCATAAATGTCGCATCCGGGTCTGTTTTCGAATAACTATTTCGTTCGTCAAAGATTTCGAAGTCTCTTTGGTATTTTAGTTTGCGTTCAATATAGTCGATTAATTGTTTGCGGGCTTTCTTTGGGAATTTCCGTTCCGTTCTTAAAGCCTTTCGCTCTGCTACATCTGATGAGTCCTCAATTTTTCGATCATATTCAGCGATCACTTCATCTACTTTTTCGACCATTTGAGCGAGGTCTTCCAATGCTAATTCCTTTTCATTTTCCCGTTTAATTTCTGGGATGATTTCTTTTTCAAGTAGTTCATCGTATAGCTGGTTAGACTTCTCAATTAGTCCGTTATGATATTTCTCAATCGACTTTTTCCACACGAATGTAAATTTGTTCGCATTTGCTTCAATCTTAGTTCCGTCGATAAAAATGGCTTCCTGATCAATTAATTCTTCCTGTACCAGCTGACAGCGGAATTGAACGAAGCATTGACGAATCAACTCCTTCACCTCTGATTGGACACGGAATCGGTTGATTGTGCGGTAGGTTGGTTCATTTCCTTGAGCTAACCACATCATCCGAAGACTATCTTTTAAAAGTCCTTCAATTTTGCGCCCTGAGAAGACAGATTGC
>NZ_JBYTBB010000150.1:0-1004 GCF_058788755.1 Lysinibacillus sp. FW301-JW8 | reverse complement strand
TGATCTGACCCCAAAAGTTTGAACTTTTTAAGAAACCTTTCGAAACTCAACTGGACTTTTTCCGTTGAGTTTTATTTTTATCCGTTCATGATTGTAATAGTGGATATAGTCTGCTAATGCTTTTTTGAATTCTTCATAGTTTTTAAACGTAGTCATGTACAGAAATTCTGATTTCATTATGCCAAAAAAGCTTTCTATCACGGCATTATCTAAACAATTTCCTTTCCGTGACATACTTTGCTTGATTTCATAAGTTGCTAATAACTCTTGAAAACGTTGTATTTGATATAACCATCCTTGATCAGAATGAATGATTAAGTCATTTTTTTTCTGTAACTTTGTATACGTAAACGCCTTTTTAAAAGACTGTTGAACTAACTCAAAATTAGGTGATTTCGATACCTCATATCCAACAATTTCTCGACTGAATAAATCTAATACAGCTGAAATATAGACTTTTTGGCCATTCATTTTAAATTCCGTTACATCGGTTACCCATTTCTGATTTGGTTCAGTGGCTTCAAAATCGCGCTGGATTACATTCTCTGCAACATAGCCCACTGTCCCTTTATACGAGCGGTATTTTTTAGGGCGTACCGTCCCTTTTAAGCCCAACTCCTGCATCAATCGTTGAACCGTTTTATGGTTGATGAAAAATCCTTCATTACGGAGGGCTAAACAAATACGACGATAACCATAACGCCCCTTATGATGATGAAAAAGCGTCTGAATTCGTTCTTTGATCTCTTGATATTTATCTGGTTTTGTCCATTTTTGAAGGTGATAATAATACGTACTTTTCTTTAATTTTGCCACCTTTAATAGAGCTTGAAGAGGAAAATCCAGCCTTAGCTCATATACAGCTCTTACTTTTTCTTTGGTTTGAATGCATCCTTTTCTTGAGCTAAGGCTTTCAACTTTTTTAAATAGGCATTTTCCATACGTAAATATTCAATTTCTTCTTTTAACTCATCCATCGTTTTCTCATTTAAATCGTTCGCAGG
>NZ_JBYTBB010000149.1:0-1031 GCF_058788755.1 Lysinibacillus sp. FW301-JW8 | reverse complement strand
AGCAACAACAGATGGCACGCCACTTGAACAAATCAAAAATGAGTTACAAGTAGCTTAGGGTACCTGTCATTGATTCGAGTATGGTAATTTTTGTATTTAAAAATGCTCATTTAGAGTTATATAGATAATTGGCTGGAGTGGTGAATCGAAATAGTTATCCAAGTGATATTGAGATGAGGTATTATTAAACTAACAAAGCATTTTACTTGAAAAATTTGATAATTTTAGTAGGGAGAGACTTGTTATTATAAAAAATAATTTGCTATTACTATTACTGTTGATTTTATTCTTGGGAGGATGTTCAAACAGTATTTTTGAAGATGATACTACAATTACAAGTATTGAGATTTTGAAATTCGCAAGTGCTTCACCAAGTCCTGAAGAACATAGAGAGCAAGAAGGTGAAGTTATTTCAGTCATTAAATCAAAAGAAGAAATAAAGCGACTTATTAATTCGATTGAAAGAGCAGAACAAAAAAGTACTGAAAGCATGAATATTGCATTGCCTAATCATTTAATTATATTTAAAGAAAACGAAAAATTAATCTTAACACTCGGCTATTACCCCGATATTAGTAATAAGAAGGATGAATTCCTTGATTTAGACAAAGATAAAATTTATATATCCAATGCACTGAATTTAATTCAAAAATAATAAACATAGGCTTTAGTTAAATAATCCATAAAAGACCACTCCGTGATGGGTGGTCTTAAAGTTTGTTTATAATTCTCTGTGATGCAAAGTACAAAGAGAATATCTAATATCTTTCTATAACTGGTTAAAGGAAAGAGATAACCTTCAGCGATCAATAGTGCATGATGAACCATCGTTAGAAAATTGGCTGGAATGGTAAAACCTATCCATATAAATTTTATATGAGGTATTATTAAACTAAAAGAGTTAATTAAGAAGCTCTAAATGAGCATTTTTAAATACAAAAATTACCATACACAAATCAATGACAGGTACCCTAAGCTACTTGTAACTCATTTTTGATTTGTTCAAGTGGCGTGCCATCTGTTGTTGCTGC
>NZ_JBYTBB010000148.1:0-1252 GCF_058788755.1 Lysinibacillus sp. FW301-JW8 | reverse complement strand
TGCTAACGCAGCGGCAGCAACATGATGTTTTTTTGTGCGAAAGCGTAGTGCTAACGCAGCGGCAGCAACATGATGTTGGTCACTCGGGCGTTTTCACAGGAAGTGAAGTTCTTAGCCTGAGTTCCCCTATTTCAGCGGGCGTTTGTACACCCACTGAATAGAAAAAAACCGCATTCATTTCGCCACCTATAGAGATGGGAGTATTCTGCTGAATAAAGATAAATTTTCATACTAAAATAAAGTAGCAGCATCAAATATTTTTCAGTGAGAAAGAGAAACAACCATGAGGTCAACACGATGTTGGTCACGAAGGTTCTGTTACTATCGCTTAGTTACGCTTTAGAACAGGAAGCATGCATAACTACCATCCTTATATCTTTTGAATAAGACAAGCTATATCAAAGCTAGTAAAGGCTAAACTTACAACGAGACAGTCATTCTATTAAGTATAAGTAGCCTTCTATCTAGCACAAAAACTCGTCAATCGTGCACATACCCTTATCAAGTCAGCAATCTCCCCCTCAAAGCAGAGATTTCCTTATGTATTCGACAAAATAAAAGTCTTCGTATAAAGACATTGGATTTTTAGTAGCCTAGAATGGAGGTCACTTTCATTATGCCACATTCACAAAGTGTCTCCCTTGATTCAACACTATGATAAAGTCTCCTTTATAGAAGATGCGTGATCAACAGGAATATACGTATGGTTGAAAATAATTTCTTTTCTAATTAACGGTTTAAATTTACCATAAATATTATATTTACATTCAATATTATCACTTTGGCGTATTTGTAGCTGCCGCTTTGCTTTCGCTACAGATAAACCGTCCGGATTTTGAATTGTGCCCAGACCTGCAGATGTTTTTTGCGAGAAAGCGTAGTGCTAACTTAGCATCAGTAGCACGATGTTGGTCACTCAGGCGTTTTCACAGGATGAGAAGATCTTATCCTGAGTTCCGCTATTTCAGTAGGTGTTTGGACACCCACTGAAAAGGACCAAAATCGCATTCATCTCACCATCTGTAGAGGTGGGAGTTTTCTTTATCTGCTGCTGTCGCTACGCTACACGCATAAAATATCTGCCGCTATGCTTTCGATACAAAAAACATTTACTGAATGAAGATAAAAAAGCTCTTATGATTAATAAAAATCATAAGAACTTTTGATTATTAATTATAATGGCGGTCCCGACCGGGATCGAACCGGCGATCTCCTGCGTGACAGGCAGGCATGTTAACCGCTACACCACGGG
>NZ_JBYTBB010000147.1:0-1327 GCF_058788755.1 Lysinibacillus sp. FW301-JW8 | reverse complement strand
GTGGAAATCTGCCCACATTTGGCTTCGAAAAATCAAAGGAAAATGCGTACCATAAGGGATTTCTCATCTCTGTTGTCTTCGTCAAAGGTTATAGTAAAAAAATGGATGTTCACTACCTCTGCTTACGTGTCTTTGTTTTTTTTCTAATTGTAGAAAAAAATAAAACTGAAATTTCGGTTAATATTTATGCGATGCTAGTGATTTGATATAATTAAATCTTTTTTCATTTGAATTTACGAATACAATCACCTCTTTTTTGGTTATATCTATTCCTTGAATTACAAAATAAACAGGTGTTCTATCTTTTGCTTCTTCAAAGGGAATATTGTCAAATTCCTCATTGCTTAAGTGTCTTAATTCAATACTATTGATTGTAGATATATTAAAATTATTCTTTGCGATTTTCTCCGCTTCATCTGATTTCACACTAGGTCCTACCAAATCGTCATCTTTCTCATTACAACTGATTAAAGTAAGTATCAGTACTATTATTGAGAACAAAATAACAAGGTACCTCATCTTCTACCTCATTTCGAATTGATTTCTCTAAACTAAACTGTATTTTTAGTTTAATAATATCTTATATTAGTTTCGTTTGGAAAACTATTTCCATTGGCTATTTTCAACGTCTATGCTCACTCCATTACATATTTGGTCGGCTTTAAATCGGTTATGTCGATTGATTTTTTATCAATTAAGACCCATCAGATGCGGCCTCTTTAGTTAAATTAATATTTTCCATTTGGATAATCAATAGAATTTGCTATCTCAATAAGTTCTTCAGATGTTACTTTATCAGAAACATCTTGATCAATACTAAACACATACTGCCAATTATCTCTTTCAAAGACTAACATATTAAAACCAAATTTCGAATTGTCTATATAAGCTGCATTACTTCCATCTTTCAACTTAAATACATCTGAAATATATTTTTCAAAGGAGATTTTATGCTGAATTGGGCGAACATCAATTTTAAAATGATTTTGAGGGAATCGGTCATTTATCATTGTTATTTCAAACGCACCATTCATATCTCCATCTAATTTATTAAATCTTCCAAAATAATGAGTAAAACTTATTGGCGGTACTCTAAGTGGCAGCTTAAGTTCTATTTTATAAAGTTGTTCAAAATCTTTTAACGCAGACGCTACAGTTTTATATCCTATTTCAGGAAGAAATTCTTCAAGAGGTTGTGGGGAATCACTTAATTTTGCATCTACAGTTTCATTAATGGATATAAAAATTAACACTAACGTCGCGTGAATTTTAATTGAATTTTCTGTTTTCTATTTCTTCCGTTTTTAAAGAAAATGAAAGGCACTTA
>NZ_JBYTBB010000145.1:0-1380 GCF_058788755.1 Lysinibacillus sp. FW301-JW8 | reverse complement strand
TGGATAGGCTACACTAGGTTAGACAGATTCTATAAGGGCTAGTACACTATAATTACTAACCTAAAGGAGCGTGTTTTCATGTCACGTCAACGTCGAACTTTTACAACCGATTTTAAACTTCAAATGGTGAAGCTATATGAAAATGGTAAATCTCGTGCAGATATTGTGAGAGAATATGATATTACACCATCTGCACTGGATCGTTGGATTAAAAACCATCAAGAGACTGGTTCATTTAAGGCAGAAGATAACCGTTCACAGGAAGAAAATGAACTAGTAGAGCTACGTAAAGAAGTACAACGACTGCGAATGGAAAACGATATCTTAAAGCAAGCAGCGCTGATCATGGGACGAAAATAGATGTGATTCGGCACAACGCTCACAAATATTCGGTATCAGCAATGTGCGACGTCCTACAAATTCCAAGAAGTTCATATTACTACCACTTAAAAATACGCGAAGACGATGAACGACAAGCACAAGAAGCTGATTTACAAGAGGCTATTTATGTCATCTTCAAACAAAGCCGTGATAATTACGGGACACGTAAAATAAAAAAAGAACTAGAAAAGCAGAATAAGATCGTTTCAAGACGACGAATTAGTCGAATCATGAAACATCTAGGCCTTGTCTCGAACTACACGGTCGCCTATTTTAAACCGCAGAAAAATCGAAGTAATGAAGCACCAGTAGCCAATGTGCTAAATCGTGAATTTGAACAAGAAAAGGCATTATCAGTTTTAGTCAGTGATTTGACATACGTACGGGTCGGGAAAAAATGGCACTATGTATGCTTATTTGTCGATCTCTTTAATCGCGAAATTGTCGGTGCAAGTGCTGGACCGAATAAAGATGCGGCGCTTGTCTATAAAGCGCTAAGTAGTATTAAAGGAAACTTAACAAATGTGCAACTTTTTCATACAGATCGAGGTTCAGAGTTTGATAATAAACTAATGACCGAAGCAACTGAAACGTTTGGAATCCAACGCTCACTAAGCGCAAAAGGATGTCCGTATGATAATGCCGTTGCAGAAGCTACATACAAGAGTTTCAAAGTTGAATTTGTCTACCAACGTACTTTCTTAACCCAGGAACAACTTGAGCTTGAACTTTGGGATTATGTGAATTGGTTCAATAATATTCGCATTCACCAAACTCTTGGATATCTTACACCAGCTCAATTTAAAAAGCAGTATATATAACAACCATCGAAGAACGGCTTTACATGGAGTGGTGGGCATGATAGCCTCCGTTTGGCAGAGCCAGTTCTATGAAGTTGGTTCCTTGGCGCAAGAATCATGCCCATAGAGGCTCCATGTCAAGCCACTTCATAACAAAATCGCCCTTAAAGGATTTGTTCAAATTAGTGTTGACATTCCA
>NZ_JBYTBB010000144.1:0-1424 GCF_058788755.1 Lysinibacillus sp. FW301-JW8 | reverse complement strand
TTTTTTTATGCACGGATAATATTGCGGAAAATTCAGTTTTTTGAAATACGTTGAATTATTTTAATGCGACACTAGTGAAAAATTAATAACAATAATAAAAAAAATATGTTTTTGTTCAAATTTATCGCCCCTAAATCATTTAGGTTTATTTTCTCCAATTGAATGGAAAATATGCTTTTTCTAGAATTCATGTAAAGACAACCACCCACAAGTGCTAACAACTCTAAAATGACAGCACTAATGTCACATTCAACCTCTCCAGACATAATAAAAAGCCATCACTCGTTGTGAGCATGACTTCTTCATAAACCTTCTAATATTCACTTTTCAATATTGAAAAGATGACAAGATCAACATACTTCCCTTTATCAAATTCATGTTGTCTCAAAACACCTTCTTGACAAAAATTTAATTTTTCCAACAATCTTATAGATGATGTATTTTCTGGTTCTATTTTTGCCTCGATCTTATTTATCCCCATCGACGTAAAGGCAAAATGGATTATGCTACTTAAAGCCTCTTGCATAATACCCTTCCCCCAATATTCAGAGTTCAAATCATACCCAATTTCTATGCGGTTATGTTCTTTTTCATAATTTAAATAACCACATGTTCCAATCACTTTTTTGGTCTTAGCTTCTTCGATTACCCATCTTAAGCCAATCTGTTCTTTGAAAATTTTCTCATACCAATTTATTTCATCAATTGCATCTTCAACTGAATCAAATAGTTTTAATGGAAGGTACTTAACCACTTTTTCATTAGAATAAAGCGCAAATATATCTTTGCAATCATTAACTATTCCTTTTCGTAAGATGAAGCGTTCTGTTTCAAATTTAGGAAAATCTTTAAATTCGAACTCTATATTCATAATAAACTCCCCTTTCACACCATAAATTAACATTATTTTTTATAGTAACATATTATAATTAGGAATCTATCAAAAATATTCAATTCATAAATACAACCTTTTTATAGGGTCGCAATTCAAAGATGAAATTCCAAGCCTTCATGCATAATAAAAAGCTATACCTTGTTAAATGTGATTTAGCAATGTTGACGTCTCAGCAAACTTCTATTTTAATTACAAATGCCTGTTTCTTCATCTGTCAAGAAAACTGCGATATTGCTATATCTATTAGATAGTAATAATACTATTTTATTAAAGGGTGAACTTTTTGATAAATGTAAAATTCTAATCTAAATCAACGCTATAGCTTATTTTTGATGAACAAACCACCTTTAAAAGGATGTTATTTGTTATGCAAAAAAGCAAGATTTGTTTGTTTTGTAATCACCCCCACTTGTGCTAGTTGCTAAAAAAATAAAAAGCACTGTTTAAAAGTGCTTCATGTTGTTGAAATACTATTATGTCAATGAAATCAAGGTGACAAATTAAAAAGTATAGCTCTTTTTCAAAACGA
>NZ_JBYTBB010000143.1:0-1796 GCF_058788755.1 Lysinibacillus sp. FW301-JW8 | reverse complement strand
CCTCCCTCTATAAATGTTGATATATCAATGGTTCACGCCACTTTTACGTGTCAAAAAAATTTTTTTCGACACATCCATCTATCGTTATTTTGTATTTCTTTCTTTTTCTTACAAACTATCCGTATGCTTCGCTAAAAGAAAGACCATTAATTGGTAATAATCTTCCTGATTTTATGCGTTATAGCGATGCACTGTTGGATCTCTGCGTTGCTTATGATGACGGACCCTCCCATATCTCTAGGCGTCTGTTTGCGCGTACATTCCTTCGTTCGGTCTAGTCATAAGGCAGAGGCTGGCGATGCTCCCTTAGGGACTCATTTCAGTTGTTTGAATGGTCGGATGGTGAAAATAGTGCCGGCTTCTCCATGTCATCCTCTTGATTTTGACTTCTGATGGCGGCGCTTAGGCAGTCATCTGAAGATGGGCGAAATCCTTCATCATTTGATGTTCATCAAACATCGTTTTCTTTTTGCACAAGGCATGTAAAATTTTTACTAACTTGCCACATAGCACAACGATCGATTGCTTTTTACGCAGTGGATTGTTGGCACGTGTGGTGTAGTATTCGTGTAACGCTCGAAAAGCTGGATTATGTTTGATTAACGGCATCATTACGCGGAACAGGAGCGCACGTAATTGACGACGACCTCGCTTGGAGATGCGCTTTTGTCCTTTTTGCTGACCAGAGGAGTTTTCACGCAATGTGAGTCCCGCTAATTTGATTAATTGGCGTGGATGCGCATATTGTGTGAGTGAACCGACCTCTGAAAGTAAATCGACAATCGTGATATCACCAATTCCAGGAACAGATGCTAAATAGTCATAATCCGTCATTTGTTTGGCTAGCTCAATGAGCTGTGCCGTTAATTTTTCAAGTTGTGTCTGCATCAATTGGATTTGAGAGAGGAGTGTGGCAATTTCAAAACGTGCCATCACAAGACCTTCTGTCACTCCAATGGAGCTTTCTGCTACCTCGACCAATTGCTTTGCCTTTGGTAGTTGGGGACTTTTCATTCCCTCTACTTGACGATAAAGGAAGAGCAGTTCTTCCGGTGTTTTTCCATTGATATCCGATGGTAGAGGTGTTTTTTCAAGCACCGCATAGGCCATCTTCCCAAAGCTTTTAAATACTTGAGTAAATTCAGGAAAAAAGCGATCGAGCCAACGAATGATCCGATTTTGAAGCGCATTTAAGTCTTCTTGTATTTTGGCACGCAATGTCGCGCCGTTGCGAAGTTCTGCTTCTACACCCGCTAAAATACGTGGATAGCTGAAGCGTCCATCGCGCATTAGACGAGCAATCACTAGTGCATCCTTTTGATCATTTTTCGTTTGCAGGTTATCATCGAGTTCCTTCGAGCGATTGACGTGCATCGGATTCACCATCACAAAAGGAATGCCGTAGTTTGTTAAAAACGCAGCTAAGTTCATCCAGTAGTGACCTGTTGGCTCGAAACCAACGAGGATTTCCTGTTTATCATGTATCGCCTTTAACGCAAGTAATCGTTCATAAAAAGCTTCAAATCCCATGTGTGATTGAGCAATCGGAAATGATTTTTGAAGCACACGGCCACGATCATCGATGGCACATGCAAAATGTTTATACTTCGCGATGTCAATACCGATGACAAGCGTATTTTCAGAAACTTGATTAATTTTTTCATTCGTATTAAAATTCATTGTTATAGAGTCCTCTCTGTAGATGTGCGAGTCAATTGTCTGTTGATACTCAAGCATCATACAAGAGGGCTTTTTTTATTTCAAGTCCCCGAAAACGTTTCTAACAGGAATGCTCC
>NZ_JBYTBB010000142.1:0-2174 GCF_058788755.1 Lysinibacillus sp. FW301-JW8 | reverse complement strand
GGGGCTTCCCCCTGTGAGAGTAGGACATTGCTAGGCAAAGACAGTCAACTGTGTGTTGGCTGTTTTTTTGTTTTTAAGCGACCTGTTTCCAAATGTAAACGAAGGAATAATGGTCTTCATTTCGATAGCCAAAACCACATCTTTTGATGAGTTTAATTTTACTACTCCCGCTTTCCATCATGTCATTAGATAGCAGTGAAATACTGGTATCCAGCAACGCTTTTTAACGTGTTATCAATGTTTTTTGCGATTTTAGAAACGGCACTACATAGACGATATTGATATACCTTATAAATCATTCTGTTAATTGTCGTTTAGCTTGTGTCATCGATAATGTAGAATCATCATCTCAATGCAAATCAATCAGAGGTGCCAAGCATAGCCATGGTGTGTGCATAACGAATCGTTTTCCCTCGAAAAATGGGACATGATACTGAATAAGCACTTACTGTAACAAGAAATACATTTGGTTCTTCGTCAGATGGAGAAGAAACTTCGAATAAGATGGTAACGGTAAAAACATTTTGTTAAACTTGGAATACAAAGCGAAAACTCCTCTCGTGGTTTGTCTCGACAACAATTACGATATGTGAGTTTTCGCTTTTCTTCTATAGAAAAGTGTAAAATTATTGATTCGATAGAAAACTAGTCACAAGTTGTGGTGAAGAGCACTTTTTGATTCTTATATGTAAGTTTATTTACTATACAATCTTTACATATAGGGATCACTCTTTGTAGTTATTTTAAAAAGTGCTTGTCTAATTTAGAGGAATATTTGAAATTTTTTTTAGATTTAAATCATTACATAGTTTAAAGTATTTTCATATTTAGATAAAGGATTTGAATGTATTAAATAAAAATCAAAACAAAGTTACTGATAAAGTATAAGTTATTTCATATAAGGTATAATCTTTCAGACTTTTAATGACTTATTTCGTGAAGTACAACAGTAATACGACAAAAAATAGTTCTAAATGTGATTATTGATTCTTATAATATAAAGATTACTTTCTAAAAAGGAGAGGAAATTTTGTGGATTGATGGTGTTTTTTCTGGTGGTGGTTTGAAGGGGTTCGCACTAGTTGGCGCGTATCAAGTGTTAGAAGCTGAAAACTTCCGCTTTAAAAGGGTAGCTGGAACGAGTGCTGGAGCTATTCTAGCTACTTTTATTGCTGCAGGCTACAGCGGAAAAGAAATTCAAACTATGTTAGAAGAATTGGATGTACCTTCATTATTAGATTCAAGGAAAACCATTTTACCATTTCCGTTTATGAAATGGGTTAATGTATATAACCATTTAGGTTTATATAAAGGAAAAGCACTAGAAAAATGGTTTTTTCAAAAATTAGCTGCAAAAGGTGTTTATACATTTAAAGATTTACCGAGGGATTCTTTAAAATTAGTTGCTTCTGATTTAACAAATGGAAGAATGATTGTTTTGCCCGATGATTTACTCAAATATCATATTGATGCAAATAATTTCTCAGTTGCATGTGCTTTACGAATGAGTTGTGGCATTCCTTTTTTCTTTGAACCTGTTACATTAAAAACGGGGAAAGGAGAATCTATAATTGTAGATGGCGGTGTTTTGAGTAATTTTCCGTTATGGATATTTGACGATAAAGAGGGAAAGAAAGTAAGACCAATTCTAGGACTTAAATTGAGTAGACGCAGAGAAGAGCAATGTCCACATGAAATAAAAAATGGCTTGAATTTATTTGAAGCATTATTCTCGACTATGAAGGACGCTCATGATGAGAGATATATTTCTAGAAGACATGAAAGAGATATTATTTTCATCCCTGTCGAAGATTATAGTGCAACACAATTTGATTTAGATGAAGATACTAAGGAAACTCTTTTAGAAATTGGACGGAATCGTACTATTCAATTTTTAAGAACATGGCCAAGGTTCAGATTATAAAATTTGAAAAAGATTTATAAAAAACTATTGACGATCTTTATAACCAGTGTTATTATATAAAAGTTGCTACTGAAACGCGCAACTAGAACAATATAAAGTAAAATAACTGTTTGACATTATCATATAAACATGTTATTATATAAAAGTTAACTCTTAACAAAGAGAAATGCTTTAAATGAACCTTGAAAACTGAACAAGCAAAACGTAATCAATCAAGTTTTTAGTAGCTAGCTTCTGCTGGTGAACAAAG
>NZ_JBYTBB010000141.1:0-2232 GCF_058788755.1 Lysinibacillus sp. FW301-JW8 | reverse complement strand
GCTTGGATATTTTTCGACCAAGGCATGTAATCTTGTAAGATCTCTGGCTGTTGTTGAATCGGTAAATTTGGTAGCTCCGTTAATAGCTTTACAAGGTACTGATAGAAATCAATGCCGTTTGTTTTGGCTGTTTCTGCTAAACTCAAACAGATGGCATTTGCTTTAGCACCGGCTTCACTCACAGAAAAAAGCCAGTTCTTGCGACCAATCACATTTGGACGAATCGCATTTTCGGCTGGATTATTATCCATCTCAATTCGACCATCGAACAGAAAAGCTTTTAATCCATGAACACGATTTAATGTGTATTCGGCAGCTTTAGCTAAGGCATTTTTTCCGAAGAAAGGCGATTCATCGACCCATTTTAAGAATTTCTCTACAATCGGCTTCGAATGCTTTTGGCGTGCTTTTCGGCGTTTACCTGGTGAAAGGTGCTTAAATTGACGTTCTAGGCGATACAATTGATCACAGAAATCTACGCCAATTTGTCCGTTTTTGCTATCGACTTTCAGCCAATATCGTCTCACATGCGCCCAACAGTTAGCGAACGTGACATCAGGAAGATTACCGTATGCCGAGTAACCATCACAAATCACCATTCCTTTAAAGCCTTTTGTAAATTCTACTAGTACAGAACGACTTCTCGATAATGCACTATGAAAAAGAACGATGATTGGTCCTTGGCTTGGCACGCTTCGGAACACCCAATTGTAGGCATTCGATTGTCCTGATTTTCCGTCTGACCGATTGATAATTTGCGCATACGTTTCGTCCACATGCAGCACTGATTTCATCGTTAACATCTGCTTCATCTGTTCATAAATCGGTAAAAGCCAATCTTCTGAAGCACGAATAACCCAGTTTGATAGATTCTTATCATTCGTAAGTAGGCCATATCGTTCCCACTCCTTTACCTGACGGTAAAGAGGTAAATACTGAATAAACTTATCATAAATAAGCTTTGCTAAAACAGTTGGTCCTGCAATGCTTCGCTGAATAGTAGCTTGTGGGGCTTTTCCACGTTTCATTTGTGCTTTTTTTGCGGCATCCATTTTACAGTGCTTACACTCATAGGCATGTTCAATATGCTGGATGCGCATCATTTTTGCCGGAATGAATTTTGCTTCTTCACGCGCAATCGTTGTACCAGCTTCAGTCATTTGACCAAGGCAACAGTCACATTGTGTGTTGGTGGGATGATGGTGAATTTCTTCTACTTCAATCCCGTCACGAAAAGAATCATTCCGTTTCTTCTTATGTAGTTTACGGACAACGGTGTACGTAATCGTCGCCGTGCTTTGTTCTTCTGTGTGCTCAGAATCACTAAAAGACTGATCATCATCAAATAATGATCCTTGTCCATCTGGTGCAGTGTATTTTGATTTCTCGGTTTTTGATCCGTATAAAAGTTTTGTTAAATAGCGTACTTGTTCAGTTAGCGATTCAATCTGTTTAGATAAGTCTTTGTTTTGTTGCTTCATATAATCAAGCTGTTCTTCAAGAAGTTTAATTAATTTCTCGTTGTTAAAAGAAGCGTTCACCAAAACATTCACCACTTTCCGTTCGTATAAGATTCTCATATTATACCATTTAAGAAAGTGAATTTAGAATACACCTTTTGGTGTTTTTTGAATTGCCTTTGGCTGCTGTAGCGATAAACCTTCTAGAAGCCAGCGAAGCTCTTGTTGCGAAAGGTTCCGTACTTCATTTTCATCTTTCGGCCATTGGAGTTGTCCGCCATCTAAGCGTTTATAGAGTAAAGCGAATCCATCCCCATCAAAATACAAACATTTGTATCGATCTTTACTCAGGCCGCAAAACAGGAAAATCGAATCGCCATAAGGATCCAGTTCGAAAGAATCTTGAATCAGTGTAGCTAAGCCATCAATGCCTTTACGCATATCCGTCTTTCCACAAACGATGTAGATATTTTTCACGTTAGTAAAATCGTGTTTCACAGTAGTTTCAACTCCCTCATCACACTTTGGATAATGTGCTCATCTACGCCATTACAGAAAGAAATTTCTACCTTTGCTGTTTTAATCGTACATGTATTAATGTGTGAGTCTTGTGTTGAGTTGGCTACAGGGGAATTATTAAGTTCGGGATATAATGTGATGGGGATAATCGTTAATTTTTGCTGTGGCAATGAAAGGCACCTCCTTTAATTGATACCTTTATAGTACCGAGAGGTGCTACGTGATTATATGCGTTATTTGAATACGGGCTTAC
>NZ_JBYTBB010000140.1:0-2530 GCF_058788755.1 Lysinibacillus sp. FW301-JW8 | reverse complement strand
GGCTCCGAAGGCAGGACTCGAACCTGCGACAACCTGATTAACAGTCAGGTGCTACTACCAACTGAGCTACTTCGGAACAATGATATTCAATTAAATTTTCTAAAAATTCTTAAGCACATTTATTATTATAGCAAGCATTATAAATTATGCAACACTTTTTATAAAAATTTTCATATATTTTGTCGAATGGGTTAGTAGGAACCATTAAAAATCATAATAGTTCTCTATAAAATCTAATATTTCTATTTTGTGTACTTAATATTCTTGCTGTATATTATTGTAATTGATAAAATAAAAATAGTTTTATGAATTTTCTATTATTTATGGGGAGGAATGTTCAAATGGTTACAAACGATTTAATTGCACCAGAATTTTATAACATTACTGAGGAATTAGAGAAATTTTCTCAAGATAGTGAACGTCAAGCAATAAGATGGTTAAATACTCAACAGGAGCGCCGAACTATTTCCTATTTAGAGCTTGTTCAAAAAATGAACCAGTACGCAAATGCTTTTACGAAGAGGGGGCTTCAAAAAGGCGATCGCGTATTAGTCATTACTCCACGACTACCTGAGGCATACTTTGTCTTCCTTGGCTGTCTAAAGGCTGGTATCGTGCCTATATCTTGCTCTGAGATGTTGCGTGCAAGTGATTTAGAATATCGTATGGAGCACTCCTCTGCAAGTGCAGTGATTGCTTATGAGGCATTCACGGGTGAAGTAGATCATATTTCTTCTACTGTAGAGGCTTTAAATAATAAGTTGGTTATCGGAACTGCTACCGGTAATTGGACTTCGTTAGATAAGTTAGCTAGCACGCAGCCCGATACTTTTACTGCAGTTCCTACAAAACGTGATGACATGGCTTTCCTTTCTTATACTTCTGGTACAACTGGTAAACCAAAGGGAGTTGTTCATTCTCACGGCTGGGGATATGCACATATTCGCACAGCAGCTTCACAATGGCTTTGTGTGCGTGAAGGTGACTTAGTATGGGCTACCGCAGCACCAGGTTGGCAAAAATGGATCTGGAGTCCGTTTTTATCCACTATAATGCTAGGTGCAACTGCATTTGTTTATCATGGCGGATTCGACGCAAAAACATATCTTCAACTACTTCAAGATGAAAAGGTAAATGTATTATGCTGTACACCAACTGAATATCGTATACTGGCGAAAATTGATAATTTAAAAGAGTACAATCTATCATCATTGCGAAGTGCAGTCTCTGCTGGTGAACCATTAAATCGACCGGTTATCGAAGCATTTATGAATCATTTTGGTCTTAAAGTCCGAGATGGCTATGGTCAAACGGAAAATACACTGTTGATTGGCACACTAGAAAATACTGAGTTACGTCCTGGTTCAATGGGTGTTCCAACTCCTGGTAATATTGTACGTATTGTAGACAATGAAGGTAATGAAGCATCCGTTGGGGAAGTTGGGGATATCGCTGTTCATAAGTCATCTCCAGCTTTATTTAAAGAATATTATCGTGAGCCTGAACGTACACAAGCTGCCTTCCGTGGCGATTGGTATATTACTGGTGACCAAGCCAAATGTGACGAAGATGGTTATTTCTGGTTTGAAGGTCGCGGAGATGACATCATCATCTCATCAGGCTATACAATTGGACCATTTGAAGTAGAAGATGCTTTGAATAAACATGAGGCTGTACAAGAATGTGCTGTTGTAGCAGCACCAGATGAAATTCGAGGGCATATCGTGAAAGCCTTTATTATTTTACGAGAATCCTTTAAAAACCATGATGAAGAGGAATTAACAAAAGAGCTGCAGGAGCACGTTAAGGCATTAACAGCGCCTTATAAATACCCTCGTAGCATTGTCTTTATAGATGAATTACCTAAAACTACTTCTGGTAAGATTCGACGTGTAGAATTACGAACAGCAACTGTTTAAAATAATCTAGTCACCTTGTCATGTACTACGGTGGACAGCTCTTTTATATCCTTGCGCATCCTGGGCATGATGTATTTGGCTAGACAGCATCCGAGGCATCCTGCACGATATTTTTAGAGGAAGAGGAGTGGCGCGCTCTTTATTGCATTTCAAATCGGACATCTATTCCACCATCCACGACCCCAACGAATAAAACTTTATTTGGCGAAATTAGGTGGCTTTTTAGGACGCAAGGGAGATCGTGACCCAGGGTGAAGGTGATATGGAAAGGATTTATCAGCTCCATACCATACTGAAGTATTATACGTACTTACTTCCATAATTAGGGTGTGTTGTGGGTCAAGTTAGTCTCTATAGGTGGGAGTCTTCTGTATCTGCCGCTATGCTTTCGATACAAAAAACATTTGCTGAATGAAGATAAAAAGAGACATTTCAACCAGGGCTCTATGGTTATGCTGGTGAAATGTCTCTTATTCTTTTTGTTTTTGGACATAAAAAAAGCCACTACTGAGTTTGTCAGCAGCGACTTTTTGCGCCTAGCAATGTCCTACTCTCACAGGGGGAAGCCCCCAACTACCATCGGCGCTAAAGAGCTTAACTTCCGTGTTCGG
>NZ_JBYTBB010000139.1:0-2535 GCF_058788755.1 Lysinibacillus sp. FW301-JW8 | reverse complement strand
TGAAAAAAACTCAGATAGCTGGCCATTCGTCATGCGTACCGATAAGGTGCGCTTATTTTTGTATTTCGGGCTTACGTCTTTACTTGCTCTTGAAGAATCATAGCTTGATACCTTATGAGTTTTGTAATCAGCCCTGTCACGATGATGAGAATCATAAAAAACCCCACTCGTACGAGTCGGGTTCCCACACATCAATAATTTATTTTCGGCACCTGAGAGTGTACCAAGAATAGCCTCCATTATGTTATCCGCTACCCCTGATGCTTCATCAACCACAAACAGCATGTAATCCTCGTGGAAACCTTGCATATTCTCAGGTTTTGTCGCTGTACGAGCAGTTGCAAACCAACGTTCTTCATTACCTATCATGTAGACCTTAGTTTTGGTCCACTTTAAAAAGTTTTTAACAAGTGTACCTTCAAGCCATTTTGCAATCTCAGCCCACAACACGTCATTTAACTGTTGTCGCGTTGGAGCGGTACATATCACCTTTGGATTTGGGCGACAGCAAAGGTACCAAATGACCGTTACCGCTTCAAGACCCGTTTTCCCTACCCCTTGACCGGAGCGGACACTTACAAAAGGATTATGTGCTAGATCGTTTAAAACCTCACGCTGCCATTTATCAGGGTAAAACTCTAATATATCCTCTGCAAAAGCCACTGGGTCATCCCAGTAAACGTCTATAAGGTCAACTAATACATTGTAAGGTTTGTTACTCATGTGCCTTCACCCTACGTTTTTCAGCGACCTTGCCAAGTGCAGCTACCCAATCCTCAGAAGCTTGATTTTTGTTGCCACCCTCAATGTTTTCGATTTCAACTTTTATCTTATCAATGTTCAATTTAGCCAGTTCATTCTGTAATCGTTTTTGCTGATTTTCATTAAGTAAATCATAATATTTAGAGAGCATATTAAGTGCTGCCATCTTTTCCGCAAGCTTGACCTTAAACATGCCATCCTTACCTTTTGACAATTCGCTGATAATCGTTCCATCAATCTCATCTGATTTTTTCAAATAAAATGCTGTGTACGTGTATGGAACAATTCGAGTGATCTCTTTCTCTAGTTTTCCTTCATCATCAAACTTTCGTTCAATTTCCTCGACTGTTGATTCGATGCTTTCGAAGCGGATGAAATCACTAATATCCGCAAATGCTATATCGATATATTTTTGTAGCACCGCTTCGGCTGATAACATCAACCCATCTGCAATGTCTTTTTTCAATCGAGCAATTTCGGTTTTTATGCCATCATTCGCCATCAACCGGTGAGCGTTCGCATGAGCGGTTCGATAATCACATTCGTATGCTTTTTGATAGGCTTTTGTAGCATTCCAGTATCGAACATAATGCATGCAAAAAAGCAACTGTCTATCGTTAAGACCGTCACTCTGGACGATTTCAAACTGTACAGTTGCTTGCGATCCCGCTTCTGATTTAACGTCGCTCCGCTTCGGTTTATTTTTTACGGAACGTTCCGTATTTTTTGGCTGTTTTGATTGGAACGTTCCATTCGATTTCGTCTCAAGACGGTCATCCCATTTATCTTTATTCTTCCAACCTCGTACAGTGCCCTCAGATACACTTAACTGCTCCGCTATATCTTTCAGCTTTATATCACCGTTATGGGCCTTGTAAATATCATATGCTTGGTCACGTCTTGGATCTCTTGCTCTAGCCATATCTCATATCTCACCACCACCTGTACCTAAAGCCTTGGAAGCCTCTTACTCGTTCTAGTTGTTCTTGCCTTAATCAAAAAATAAGACAACCGCTCCATGTGATATTAGTAACCTAACACATAGCAATTGCCTTTGTTTCGATTCGTTTTATTTTCATTGATGATTCAATAAATAAAATCAATCATACTGTTGCTATTTCTCTTAAATAAAGTGTTAATTATTTCATTTTCTTTAATTTCATAATCCAATTGAGTATACAATATTCTAACTTTTCCAATTTCAATTCGATTTCAGTAAATCATTCCCCTTCTCGAAAGACACTCGCCATCTTAATCATACATTAAATTTATAATTACTTCTTGATTCTATTCTCTTCACCATGAACTAAATGATTAGTTCTAACAAACACTTGTTGCGGAGTTAGATTTTTTCCCGAACACGTTTATGACGCATAGGTAGGTCTATCCTTCCTAGTAATTGGTTGTTTCGAAAATATCAAAGGAGGAACCTTACCGCGCCCCCTACCTTCAATTTTACATTATATTTTTCCTATCATAAACTATCATACATGTTTTACAATTGTTCCAATTGATCTTTTTGCTATCTCTTTTACTTACATTTCATTTTATTTCTAGTTTCTATAAAAGTTAAAATGTTGTACGTTTATCTAAAAAGGTGTTAATTATTTATAAAAAACGAAATAGTAAAAAGAGAGATTTAAGGAAATTATTATCATATAAAAGCGTTTATCAAAAATTATTATACTTTATTTGAGGCTCTTCACCAAAATATGTGCTTGACTAAGAGCCATACTGAATCCATTCGGCATTGCATTCTAGTAAAATTGTCTC
>NZ_JBYTBB010000138.1:0-1180 GCF_058788755.1 Lysinibacillus sp. FW301-JW8 | reverse complement strand
CGGACTCGCCATCACAGCTCAACGTTACAGTGTGCGGATTTGCCTACACACACGCCTTACTGCTTGGACGCGCACAACCAACGGCGCGCTTACCCTATCCTACTGCGTCCCCCCATTTCTCAAACGGTGAGGAGGTGGTACAGGAATATCAACCTGTTGTCCATCGCCTACGCCTATCGGCCTCGGCTTAGGTCCCGACTAACCCTGAGCGGACGAGCCTTCCTCAGGAAACCTTAGTCATACGGTGGACGGGATTCTCACCCGTCTTTCGCTACTCATACCGGCATTCTCACTTCTAAGCGCTCCACCAGTCCTTCCGGTCTGACTTCAACGCACTTAGAACGCTCTCCTACCACTGACATCGTAGATGTCAATCCACAGCTTCGGTGAATCGTTTAGCCCCGATACATTTTCGGCGCAGCGTCACTCGACCAGTGAGCTATTACGCACTCTTTAAATGATGGCTGCTTCTAAGCCAACATCCTGGTTGTCTGTGCAACGCCACATCCTTTTCCACTTAACGATTACTTTGGGACCTTAGCTGGTGGTCTGGGCTGTTTCCCTTTTGACTACGGATCTTATCACTCGCAGTCTGACTCCCGTGTATAAATATCTGGCATTCGGAGTTTGTCTGAATTCGGTAAACCGGGATGGCCCCCTAGTCCAAACAGTGCTCTACCTCCAGTATTCTCATCACGAGGCTAGCCCTAAAGCTATTTCGGAGAGAACCAGCTATCTCCAAGTTCGATTGGAATTTCTCCGCTACCCACACCTCATCCCCGCACTTTTCAACGTGCGTGGGTTCGGGCCTCCAGTAAGTGTTACCTCACCTTCACCCTGGACATGGGTAGATCACCTGGTTTCGGGTCTACGACCACGTACTAT
Source organism: Lysinibacillus sp. FW301-JW8 (assembly GCF_058788755.1). Lineage (NCBI taxonomy): Bacteria > Bacillati > Bacillota > Bacilli > Caryophanales > Bacillaceae > Lysinibacillus > Lysinibacillus sp. FW301-JW8. Next base: position 295 of record NZ_JBYTBB010000138.1, on the reverse strand, counting down.
TTCGCCCTATTCAGACTCGCTTTCGCTGCGGCTCCGCCTTCTAAAGCTTAACCTCGCACGTAATCGTAACTCGCCGGTTCATTCTACAAAAGGCACGCTATCACCCATTAACGGGCTCTAACTACTTGTAGGCACACGGTTTCAGGATCTCTTTCACTCCCCTTCCGGGGTGCTTTTCACCTTTCCCTCACGGTACTGGTTCACTATCGGTCACTAGGTAGTATTTAGCCTTGGGAGATGGTCCTCCCGGATTCCGACGGAATTTCACGTGTTCCGCCGTACTCAGGATCCACTC
>NZ_JBYTBB010000137.1:0-2680 GCF_058788755.1 Lysinibacillus sp. FW301-JW8 | reverse complement strand
CTCTCAACTCTAGCGGATACAGATGTTTTTTTGTATTCTTTTTTAGCAAGAACAGATTTTGGTGTTGAGCCTTTATTCTTTCAGTAAATAGTTTTGAGTCATTTTCTGTGAGCAAAATTCGATACATCATTTCAATACAAATCCTTAAACAATGCTTGAAAAGAATCCGTGTTTTTTCAATTTATTTATAGATTTCTGTATATTTGTTTGGATTAGGTTTGATATCTAAATCTTCAATTATATCTTTTAAGTCTGAATCATTAATATCAAATGAAAATCAGAGAGTAATATTTTTAGTGTGAATATTTCCACATCTTTTCGTTGTGCAGAATACTCTAACAAATAAAACCTATATTAATAGCGATAAGCAATCACTTATAAGAAAAAGCCGTTCGTGGCCATATTATTTACCATCAAGCGACTCAATGTTTTACTAACTCATTACCAATTCTCTTACCAATTTCTGTTACTAAAGCATTGCCCATAAAAAACATATGCATTCGATCTGAAACTTCGACAATTTCCCCTGTTGAAGTTTTTTTATACTTTGTCCAATTATCAGGGAAATCCTTTTGTGAAGATATTGCTTATTTGGCGGTATTTGTTAAAGTGAATAAAATTGATTTTTTTATAATAATTTGTATGACCATCATTATTGGAATATTAATTTATAGACGAAAATAGAGGTTATAGAAGTGTATCTCTGAACCAACAAAAAGTAAGCGTAGCTAATAATCGCACGCTTACTTCTAATTGTGTAATTTACAAATTAAGTTTTAGCTTATTAAATACACCCTTTTTAGTTTAAGAAGAAATTTTATACCAATACCATCACTTTATATCTAGTGAAAGTTTCGAAAATTTGATTGTCAGATTGGCTTACATTATTCAAAATAGACTCATATGTATTAACTTGATTAAGAACATATTTATTAAACAGGTAGGTCATGTAAGACTGTTTAAAACAAAATGCCCGTTTCAGTGCTTTAATATGAGGTGCGTATAATTCTTGAGGGACTAAGCTTTTAATAGCGGTAGAACCTTTTGTACAGGCACCCAAATACATCGTCTCACCTTCTGACAATTCATGAGCTCGACCTTCTCTTACTTTTGTAATGATTTTTTCATAGTCTTGCTGAATGATTTTTAAATCCTTTTCAGGTGAAGAAAAAAGCGTTACGAAATTGATAGGATATTCAATTCTTTACAAATCACGATTTCGTAAATAATGAATTAACAGTGTTAAGCGGAATTTACTATAGGCATGTGAGTAAAAAAGTTTTCTTCTACTGGTTCAGTGTAACTAATCATCGTGATGACTAGACGTTCTCCAGCTGAGTAGCCCCCTTTTTTTCCTATTTCATAAGGAGTCACTTTTAGTTCTACACCAGATTTTGGGAAATTAGGCTCTTGGTCATTATTAATCTCATATTCGAAGTGGTACTTTTCAATTAAATGACCCATTCCACCTTTATATCTGGGATTATTTACTTTTGTTATAGTCTCCTGTTTTAAATATTCATCAATCGTTGCATCATTTATTACATCAGAAAATTTTTTTCCAATTAGTTTTTCACCATATACCTTAATACTTAATGGATTTGCATCATCATATTTTAAAATAGTAATACCTCCCATAATTTAGGTCTTTAATCAATGATAGCTTAAACTGTCATATAAAAATACAAGAAAATGATTGGCTCAACACCAAAATCTGTTCTTGCTAAAAAAGAATACAAAAAAACATCTGTATCCGCTAGAGTTGAGAGTACGACCAAACAACACAGCGAGGTATACAGATGCACTCTTATTCTATCAAGGATTTATGGGATTTACCAGAACTAAAAATTATCGCAACCACTAAAATAAATCACCAAATTTTCATTGATGTCATGCCAATTAAATCTAAACAGGCCTGTCCCATTTGTGCATTTGAAAATACGACTCGTCGCGGAATCGGCTATGTTCGAAAAGTGCGTCATCTCGAAGCGTTTGGTTGCCCTGTTTATTTGAATTTACCTGCCATTCGTATGTCATGTACAGCTTGTTTTGCACATTTTGTATGGGCATATGAGTGTGTGGCACCGAAAAAACGATACACAAAGGCATTTGAAGCCACGCTGCCGAAGCAAGCAATCGGCTCTACAATCACGCATACATCACGTGTGACAAACACACCCGCTACAACCGTTGCGCGTATCGTCCGTTCGTGGAAAATGGAGGAAGCCACACGTGTCCAAAAAACTTGTCAGAAAAAAGCATTGGCGTGTCACAATCTCGTTCTAGGCATTGATGATTTTGCCATTCGTAAAGGGCATACGTATAACACGGGTCTCCATGATTTACGTGGTGGCACATTTTTAGATGTTATTCCTGGACGAAGAATCGAGGAATTACACGCCTATTTCAATACACAATCTACTCTTTGTACGCTGAAGCCTGTCGCGATTGTCATGGATTTGGCAAAGGCCTATCATACGTTTGCGAAAAAGATGTATCCTGCAGCGATTCGTATCGCCGATCGTTATCATGTCAATCGTTACGTAACTGAAGCGCTTCAAGCAGTACGAAAATCCGTTCAAAAGCAGCTAGCACCGTATGCTAAAAAGGACCTTAAACAACACTTCCGAATTCTTGGTAAACGACGTGATCAATTGAAGAATGATGAAAAAAATAGCCT
>NZ_JBYTBB010000136.1:0-2747 GCF_058788755.1 Lysinibacillus sp. FW301-JW8 | reverse complement strand
GTACACGTCCTTTAAAATAGTTATTTCTATAATAGCTACTCTCAGTTTTCCGTGTCCACTTTTTATACTAACCTCATTTTTCTCTTGGACCCGAGCACTTCCAACCTTACTTGAGCGTTTTTCACTTGGACTCGAGCAATTCCAACCTTACCTGAGCGCTTTCACATCACGACGGAGATTTCCTCTAATTTTCTTATTCTCCTTTAGCTAAGTAGCGTCCAACCTGTCGCCCACTATATAAACAGCCTCCCACAAATGTTCCCTCTAAAGCTCGGTAACCATGAACACCGCCACCTCCAAAGCCACTTACTTCACCAGCCGCAAATAGACCTGGTACTGGCTGACCATCCATCCCGAGTACAGCACCATCTAAATTTGTCTGTAGACCTCCTAACGTTTTCCGCGTTAAAATATTTAAACGTACCGCAATAAGTGGCCAATTATCAGGGTCTAATATCTTATGCGGCTTGGCAACGCGCACTAATTTATCTCCAATGTAATTCCTTGCCCCATGAATGGCATTAACTTGCAAATCCTTTGTAAATTTATTATCCATTTCCCGATCTCTTGCCATTATTTGTTCCTTGATTTTCATAAAATTAAGAAGCTCGTTACCTGCTAACTTATTCATGCCATCAACTAATTCCTTTAAGTTATCAGCTATAACAAAATCCTCCCCATGTTCTTTAAATGCCTGAATTGGAGCTGGTGGACCTGGCAAAATACGTTTAAGAACTTCTCCTATGCTTTTATTGGTTAAATCAGGATTTTGTTCAGAACCCGATAGAGCAAATTCCTTTTCAATAATCTTTTCCGTTAAAATAAACCACGAGTACTCATAGCCTGTTTTTTGAATGGCCTCTAGCGTACTTAGTGTATCAAAGCCCGGGAAATTTGGTGCACTGAAACGATTTCCCTCTGCATCAAACCATAATGATGACGGGCCAGGCAAAATGCGAATACCATGATTGGGCCAAATCGGGTCCCAATTTCTTAACCCCTCTGTGTAATGCCACATACGATCTCGATTAACAATACGCCCTCCCGCATGCTCCGTAATCTCTAGCATTCTACCATCTACATAGGCAGGTACACCACAAACCATATTTTTAGGAGGTATGCCCAGTCGTTGTGGCCAATTTTTTCTTACTAAATCAAAATTTGCCCCTATGCCACCACTAGCTACAATTACAGCCTTGGCTTCGTAGGCAAACTCACCTATTCCAATCCTTGAGCTCTTCTCTCCACGGCTTGCATAACTTTCAGCTAAAACTGTTCCGCTAATTCCGTCAATCTTTCCCTCATGTTGAATAAATTCGTCAACACGATGTCTTGGTTTAAAATCTATAAAACCATCCTTTATTGCCTTTTTTACTTTATCTGTAAAAGGCTTTACGATACCAGGTCCTGTTCCCCATACAATATGAAATCGAGGCACCGAATTTCCATGACCCCCAGCTAATGAGCCTCCCCGTTCAGCCCAACCAACTACAGGAAAAAACTTTATGCCTAACGATTTTAGCCACTCATATTTTTCACCAGCCGCAAATTCAACATAAGCCTTTGCCCATTTAAACGCCCATGAATCTTCGTCTTCCAAGCGATCAAAGCCAGCAGTACCTTGCCAATCTTGCCATGCAAGCTCCTTACTATCTTTAATACCAAGTCGTCTTTGCTCAGGTGAATTCACTAAAAATATTCCGCCAAAAGACCAATATGCCTGTCCCCCCATTGAATTTTCAGGCTCTTGATCTACCAATAATACTTTTTTCTTGGCATCTACTAATTCACACGCAGCAACTAAACCTGCTAACCCTGCTCCCACAATTGCAACATCATACAACATTTTACACCCCCAAAAAATCAATCGTACTTTACTAACATTCTTCCCTAATAGTTCGTTTACCTTCTACTTTTCATATTTTTGACGAAAGTGTGACAAGAAAAGAATGTTCGCCTTCTTCTTGAAAACATTGAAAAAACCCCTCGCCTCAGTAATTATCTCCCAATAAATTGCCATATAATTTTTCACTTCGACTTAATCTCAAATGCCCATTTCACCTGACTTAAGACATTTCGTTAGCGCTTTCATTGTCCTCTCTGAAAAGACGAACTATTTTATGATAAAAAGAATAAAAAGTTCGTTTTTAGGTATTTTTCAGACTTTTGAAGTCAATATTTTTTAACTTTTTCAGAAATATTATTGACAAAGGTGAACAATAGGGATTATGATGTTAACAAATTTAATTACACAAAAATATAACGACGGAGACACGCTAGTCGCAAGAAAATCTCAAGAGAGCTGATGGTTGGTGTAAATCAGTGATTTCTACGATAATAGTTCCACTCCTGAATAGATAGGCAGAACATCCCAAAGTAAGCTTATCCGTCACATGCACGTTACGCATATAGCTAAGACTGCAAAAGTTCTACTAGCAGTGATTAAGGGTGGTACCGCGAACCAATATTTATTCAGCCTTTCGCCCCTTACAACGCAATAACTGTGTTTGTAAGGCGTGAAAGGCTTTTTTATTTTCATTCTGCACTACTTTACTGCGCGAAAGCGAAGCGACAGCAACACGGTTTTATCTGTGCGAAAGCGAAGCGACAGCAACACGGTTTTATCTGTGCGAAAGCGAAGCGACAGCAACAACACACGACTGAGTGACCAACATCATGTTGCTGCCGCTACGTTAGCACTACGCTTTCGCACAAAAAACATCATGTTGCTGCCGCTACGTTAGCAC
>NZ_JBYTBB010000135.1:0-2812 GCF_058788755.1 Lysinibacillus sp. FW301-JW8 | reverse complement strand
TGGAACGGAAATCACCTTCATTTTGACTAAATATTCACAAAGAGTCCCTTGCCTATTTAATTTTTCAACACTATGAAGCACTGTTTAAAAGTGCTTTAAATACTAGTTGTATTGCCTATATTTGTTCGGCTATATCTTTTGCAAACTGATGTGAAATTTCCGTATCCATTTCTCTTAAAGCATAAGCTAAATTAATTATAAGTTCTGGCCGTTGTTCAAAATTGATCAATTGCATCAAAATAACTAACCCTATCAGTAATTCATGATAATTAATCTGATTACTTTTATAAACAATGGTATATTCATCCCTATCTAAATAATCTCCGATTACAATTCTGTGCCTACAAGGATGATTTTCATTCTCTTTTTCTAAAAATAAAAAGGCTACATTTAATAAGTCTTCAATACTATAATTTACATACTTATTTTTTAAGATATTCACAATTTCTTCTCCGCCTTGTTCCATTAAAATATCTTCCCAAATCAATATTAATTTTCTATTATTCAAAGTTACTTCACCTCCCACTTTACGATAATCCAAAAATAGGGAAATGTGTAACAACTTTTTGCTCCAAAAAATCCCAAATACAACACGATCGTCGCATACGGGGCTCTGTATTGGTTTGAATACAGTTTCATAATAAAAATCACGCTCAAAAGAACGTGACTTTAAACTTATTTCGATAGCTTATAAACAACATATTGATTCAATGATACACCCTCTTCTTCAGCTTCTTGAGCCAGCTGCTTATGCAAGGTCTTAGGTACACGCACATTAAATTTCCCACTGTATTCATGGTCAACAGGCTCAGATATTGGATCACCACACTCTAGCTTTGTCTCAATAGTCATTTGTAAGACCTTCTCTAAGTCTTTATAAGCTTCCTCAATTGTTGATGCAGGTGTATGACAGCCATCTAACTCTTTAACATTAGCCCAATACCCATTCTTTGTTTTACGCACTTGAAATGTATATGGTAACGACAAATAATAATGTAAGTCTTTTTGATTTTTCATGTGTTATGGCTTAGGATAGAAGGGAAAACAGAAGGGGAAGTTATTCGCCTATTCTGTTTAGTGCATCCTTCACAACTTGAAAATCTACTGGATATTCAAGCTTGACGGTTGTTACAAGTCCTTGTTCATTTTGGAAATGGTGATGAGAGCCTCTAATTCTAATCTCCTTATATCCATTGTGTTCAAGGTTTTTTATTTCCGTGAAGGTTATTCCCTTTAATTGGTTTTTCATCTCTATAATGATTTTTTCTATCTTTGCTGTTTCACCTCCCACAATATCAGTACCATATGCAGTACTAAATTACAAGCTTTTATGGATATATTTTTATGGTTATTTTCATAATAAAAAGCCACACCTAGTTAGGCATGACCTTCATTTCTCTTAATGACCTGTTTAGTCTTCCAATGTACTATAAAGCTTATAATCGATACTACGATAGCTACTACATATAATGTTAATGTTAAATAATGTACTTGTTCAATTCCTTTATTTAGGACAAGCTTTATAAAAAAGAAAGTTGATACTAACATAGATATTACTGTAACCATATTAGAATATTTTACTTTATTTTTCACACTCATTTATTTCACCACCTTCAACATCAATCATAATGCGTATGGAATGATAGTCACTATTAGAAATATGCAAGATAATGTAGGCTAGACGCTACTTTGACTACTCTTGATTATTTGGTTAGTTCTCCATTGATAGAACCAGCCGAAGATTGTAATACCAACAGCAAATACATATAAACCCGTTGACAAATAACCAACTTGAGTGATTCCTTCTCTTAAAACAAGTCTTATATAGGAAAAGGTCATCAATACAATTAATGCTACACTAATAATATTGTTTATTTTCAATTTCTTTTCTATATCCAATACCCACACCTCCCATCTACCTATATCATAGGATAAATGGAATGTATTGTCATTATAAAGAGAGACAACCAATTTAATAGTGTCTGCAAGGAGTAACCATTAATTGTCTAACCTAGGGATAGTCTCTCCGAAAACTATCACAATATCAATTTACTACATTTTTTAGCGAAGTTTTACTATACCTCACAATTTCGATCTAAATGTTTGAAATATGCAACTTTTGTTATAACCAATGCAGCATTAGAATAAGCAATGTTTTCAGTTGCACTAGCGATGGAAACCCGTTATCCAATAAATCTACTATGTAAATTTTAAAATTTTTCACGAACAGCTTGGACATGTTAACATTTAAGAAACGATTAATACCTATAGCCACTTAACTATGAGAAAAAGCGACTGACCAGAAAAGCGACCATTTATAAAAAAATGGTCACTTTTTGGTCACTTGCCTTATTTTTGGTATTTAATCTATGCTGAAAATCTGTTACATCAACTACTCTTGAATAGCAGCCTCTAAAGCAACAACCATCATGTCGTTGAAGTATCCGTGTTATCACGATAAAACATGACTGGTCAAAAGCTTGATATAACAGTATTTTATTGTCTACAAACTTTCATTAATCCTCAAGAATAATCATAAATATTCTTTAAAAATCATGATTTGGTCGGTTTTTAGTCGGTTAAGTCGGTTGATTTTTCATCAATTAAGACCACCCATCGCAGGAGTGGTCTTTTATGGTTGATTCAACTAAAGCCTTCGTTTGCCATCCATGTAACGCAAAATCAACACTACACCACAGAATATGTAAGATTTTTACGTTCTTTTATTGAAGTTTACAACACTTATTTCTTTATGTACGGATGTCTGAAAAACAAAAATAACGGTAATGCCAATGATAAACCAACTGTAAAC
>NZ_JBYTBB010000134.1:0-2850 GCF_058788755.1 Lysinibacillus sp. FW301-JW8 | reverse complement strand
GAGCGTCAGCGCAGGAAGCGGCTCGTCGCTCGCCCACTGGAAAGCGAGTAGCCTGGAACGGAAATCACCTTCATTTTAACTAAATATTCACAAAAAGTCCCTTGACTATTTAATTTTTCAACACTATGAAAAATCAGCGCACATATTTGTACGCTGATTTTTGTTTATTTTGCTTTTAATAGTAATGTTGTTCCCTTAATATCTTCTTTTCTCACAAATGTTTGATGATAATCTCCATTTGCCCAATCCATTACTTGATCTTGATACCAATCGGATTTCACATGCCCACTTTGACCTGGGCCAACGATATGATAGGCTGAGCTTAAATCTCCCGCATCTACAACAAAACGCCATGATGCACCATGATCTACATTTCCTGCCGCATCATTATCGGCAGCTTGAACAGTAACCTTGGAGCCGCCAATAGGAACCTTTTTAGCATTAAAATATGCTGCAAGAATCGGTGAAGCACTGCCTAAAGTATGATCAAAAGTAAGCTGATGGAAGTCACCCCATTGCCACTTCGATACATTTTGACCGAATTGATCTTCCAATTGCGCTACGGTAAGTTCGAATGCCTTATAAATTGTTGTATCTACACCACCTTGCTCTTCCATCCAAATGCTCTTATCTCCTGCATATGCTGAACGTAAAAGCTGATCAGTAATATTAAACTTCCCAGACATTAATTTATACATATCTTCAGGCATCTGATCTTTAAATAATACCTCCTGAAGCTTTACCATCAATGTATGGAAGACTAGTGGAGCACCTGATTCTTTAGCATCTATCATATCCCATTCTTCTAACAATTTAATAATATCTGCGTACTTTCCATCGTGATCTTTTGATTTAATTGATGTTAATAAATTTGGTAAAAACTCGCGTGCATATAGATTCTGCTGATCCATTTGTAGCTGCATCATATCTTCCACTGTTATGGAATCATTTGCTGCTAACACTTCCTTAATTCGCTCAAAACGATAAGGCTGTGCCCAAAAGTCTGTTATATGGTAAGGATATTCTTCTCCAATGACTTCATTATTTGCTGTCGCGATAAAGCCTTCTTTTGGATTGACTACAGTCGGTAGCTCATCCCATGGGATAAAGCCCTCCCAGCCATAGTCACTGGAATCACCCGGAACTGGCAGCTGTCCATCACCCTGCTTACGAATTGGTATTTGACCATTGGCTTTATAAGCAATCGTACCATCCTTTGAAGCGAATACGAAATTTTGAGCGGGTGCTTTGAAATCCTCTAACGCTTTTTCAAATTCATTCCACGATTTCGCCTTATTAAAGCCTAATATCGCACTTAGCTCTGCAGTTGGCTGAAGTGCTGTCCATTGCATGGCAAATTGTGCTGTAGGCTCCGTATCCTTAAATGCTAAATTGGTCATAATCGGACCATGTCTTGTAACAACGACCTCAAAATCTACCGTATCTCCATCCTTCACCTTGATTGATTCATCACGTACCTCAGCTTGCTCCCATTTGCCATCATAGCGAAATTGAGTTGGATTATCTGGATTTGGTATTTCAATATATAAATCCTGTACATCAGGTCCAACGTTAGTAACTCCCCATGCAATATCATCGTTGTGTCCTAGAATAATGCCTGGAATTCCTGCAAAAATTACGCCGCTAACATTTTGCTCAGCTGATTGTAGGTGCATTTGATACCAAATAGACGGTGTGCTTAAGCCTAAATGTGGATCATCTGCTAAAATGGGTGTGCCTGATGCTGTTTTCTCGCCTGATACTACCCAGTTATTACTGCCATTAAATTCGTTTGGCAATAAATCCACTTGGAATTGTCCTGCGACTGCGACTGGGTTTTCCTTATTGGCTTCAATTATAGATGACGCATTTTCAGGATATTTAATAAATAATTCTTTCGCTTTGTCTTCACCAAAGTTTTGTAAAGCCCAATGACGGAAGGCAAGTGCGTTCCAATTACCGCCTAAATCATAGGCCATATATTTTCCTATTGTTATAGAGTCTTCAACAGACCAATCCTCTGGTTCATAGCCTAATAATGCAAATTCATAGCTCAAGGTATTTTTTTCCTTTGCCTCTGCAATAAAAGCATTTACACCCTCTGCAAACCATTCAAGCACCTGCTTGCTCTCAGCATCATAGGCAGATAATGATTTTTCAGCCGCATCTCGTAAACTAAACGTTCGAAAATGCTTATCTGAATTAATGGTTGCCTCTCCAATTATTTCAGACAAGCGACCACTTGCCTGTCTACGAGCTAAATCCATTTGAAACAGCCGATCCTGCGCCTGTACATAGCCTTGTGCGCGATACAAATCTGCATCTGTCTGAGCAAAAATATGAGGAACCCCTTTGTCATCCCTTGTGACGCTTACATCCTGCTCCAACACATTTACAGCAAGCTCCCCATCGATTACTGGCTTCGATTTATTCATAAACCATGTAAAGCTGATAAATAACGCAATCGCAACTACTGCTAAAAAACCAACAATAGCAAGCAGCCACTTTTTCCATGTAAACTTTCTCATATGCCAACCCCCTTCTTTGCAATATATTCTGGTTTTTGCTTACCAAATCCTCTTAAATGTAAAATAATTAGCGAAATTTAGCGATTTATAGAACATGAACAGTATAAATAATATGAATCATCCATACTACTGAGGAATGTTAAAAAAAATTCGTATTTTCCCTAATGGAAAATACGATTTTTCATAGTGTCGAAAAACTAAATGGTCAAGGAACTCTTTGTGAATACTACTAATTCAAATGAAGATGATTTCCGTTCCAGGCTACTCGCTTTCCTGTGGGCGAGCGACGAGCCGCTTCCTGCGCTGACGCTCCGTGCAGGGT
>NZ_JBYTBB010000133.1:0-3291 GCF_058788755.1 Lysinibacillus sp. FW301-JW8 | reverse complement strand
CTCATCGGACGCCCCCAGGAAAGCGCTCAGTCGGAACGGAGATCAACCTCTCGTTTTGAAAAAGGGCTATACTTTTTTATTTATCACCTTGATTTCATTGACATAATAGTATTTCAACAACATGCAATTGAATCATTCAATTGGAATAGAAGAGTTATCTCTCAAATGAAGACTATAGACGGTACAACAAGTGCGAAGAAACTTATATTAAGGAAATGAAAGCAGACATAGTAACAGATACTTTATCAACTGTATGCAAAAAGTCGTACCGTTCATTACATTTACGATACTACTTATACATTCTCCAGGATTCGAAGTACTGCTAGCCAATGTTTATGCTCAAACAGCAAATAAGCATTTAATTCTGTTTTATAGAGAACAGGATTCTATAAAGGAATATTTCGGTTATTATGTGAAGTGGTATCAAAATGGTTTAGATCAATTAAAAAAAAGTGCAAAAGATTGCATTAGAATAATCGCTTTAGAACAGAAATGACAATAAATGCTATAAAGCCCTATCCTACATGTCGGCTAAATCATCATACAGAAAACCTAGATTAGATAATAATGCATATAGTATTAGTGATTTGTGTATTTGCATTGGTTGCAGATCTTGCTACACTATATTTCGATAATGAGAATTATTATTAATTAATAGTCTGTTTGTGGCAACATCAGATCATATTTTTTATTGGCGCAAGCTATTTGTTTGGCATTAATGAAAGTAGCCCAAAAATGTGCAATGTTTGTATAGAGAGAAGGTGCATTAATCATAATAGATTTGGATAAATTAGCCGAGGTATTTGCTAGAGGTTTCTATGATATAGAAGGTGTCCACCGTTTGGTCATCCAGCCAAAAAGTATTTTAAGTGAATTTAGGACTGTCCAGCATGGATTTCTTTTTGTAATTCGTGGAGAGGCTAGAATGCGTGTGAACGGAACTCTCTATGAATCATATCCAGGATCAGTATTTCATGTTGCTCCAGGCATGCAACTGGAAGCGCAAGTTAGAGGTCAATTAGAGTACGAGTACTATTTACTGTTTTATAGATTTGACAAGTTTGACGAAGTAAGCGGTCATGAATGCAACTTGCATTTCAAACTGGAAGTGGGAACAAATCCGAGAGTACTAGAATTACTTATCTTACTTCATCAGAATACCAATACACTGAGAGGTATTGAGAGGCTTCGTGTCAAGGAATTATTTTTAAGTGTCATGCATCAAGTTTTAGTGGGGTGCAAGCATCGAGAAAGTGGAAGTTCCCCAAGCGAAAGGGTAATAGAGGAGGCTATTGCTTACATACATAGACACTACATGAATCCGTTGACACTTGACGAATTGGCGGAACTGCATGCAATGAGTACAAAGCGCTTCTCATATTACTTTCACAAATATACTGGGCTTCGTCCAATCAACTATCTTATCAATTATCGTATGGAAAGAGCAATTGATTTACTTAAAGTAAGTAATTTTCCCATCCACGATATTGCTACCAGTGTCGGTTATACCAATCCGCTATATTTCAGTAGAGTTTTTAAAAAAAAATTTGGTGTTTCTCCCTCCACATATACACATAAATTAGATAATCGTATAAATTGAGTTACTGATTTATGTATTGCGCCTGCAACTGGTGATAACCGAGAATGCAGGCTTTTTCCCTTTTGCCTCGTTCTTTCCCTTCTAGCCCTACCATTCGTTTAAATCATCATTCAGCAAACCTGAATTAGATAATAATGCATATAGTATTTGTGATTTGTGTATTTGCATCTGTTGCAGACCTTGCTACACTATGGATGATAATGAGAATCATTATTAACTAATGCCTTCTAAAGACAACATCTGATCAGAGTATTTCGTGGGCGAAAACTATTTTTACTATTTAGGAAGGATTGATAATTTTGACTATAAATAGACAATTGTGTATTGGGTTAGTCTTATCTACTTGGCTTAAAGGAGACGACTGGCGGCGCCTAGATAGCGATGTGGAAAAAATGGGTTCAATTGACCCTTACATTGATTTGGCAAAAATGGCAGAGAAGTCAAAGCTAGATTTTCTGTTCAGAGCCGATTATCTTTTTGTTAGTCCACAGATGCTTGGTGATTCCGCTAATTTTGGTAGCCCCGACCCTACTATTATATTTGCAGCGATTGCTCGTGAAACCGAGCGGATCGGGCTAGTAACGACTATTTCTACGACTTTTAATCCACCGTATGTTGTTGCTAGACAGCTTCAGTCTTTGCATTGGCTGAGTAATGGACGGGCTGGTTGGAATATTGTCACTTCTATTGAAGGTGCCGAAAATTTCGGTGAGTCACCTATGCCTTCTTCCCAAGAAAGATATGCGAAAGCAATTGAATTTACTGAGGTTGTAGGAAAACTTTGGGAAAGTTTCCCGGATGAAGCCATTGTTATTGATCGTGAGACAGGCATGTTTTCTGATAAGGATAAGGTTTCCCCAATTAATCATTCGGGTGAGTTTTTTAGTGTTAAGGGGCTTCTTACTTTGCCTGCCCATAAATCAGGACCAATTCCTTTATTTCAAGCAGGTGCGTCGAGTACAGGACGAAATTTTGCCTCTTCAATAGCAGATGCAATTTTTGCCGCGATGCCAGACCTTGAATCAGGGGTGGAATTGCGAAATGATCTGAGACGAAGAACTACGGAGTATGGGCGCAATCCAGACAACATAAGAGTTTTGCCAGGCTTATATTTTTTCTTGGCTGAAACCCGCGAGGAAGCCTATGAATTACATAAGGCTGCACATGCACATTTGACTATAGAGCGCAGACATGCATCGCTTAAATCAGTACTGGGTCTTGATCTGAGTAGCTTAGCCTTGGATAGTCACGTAACTTCCGATATGCTTCCCGATCCGAATCAGCCAGTCCGTAGCCGAACACACGCTGAGCTGTTGCGTCGATATATTACAAATCATCAGCCTACAGTGGAAGAGATATTGGCAAGACCAGAGGTTGTCGGATCTGCTCATTGGGTTTCAGTTGGAACGATTGAGGACGTATTAAACGATATAATTGAGAGATTTGAGGCTGGAGCCATTGACGGATTTATAGCTATTCCGGGTGGTTCAGAAAAATCTTTGGAAATATTTTTTGAAAAGTTGATGCCGCAGTTAGTTGCAAGAGGTTTGTTCAGAAGTGAATATACGGGTGTCACTTTGCGCGATCATTTAGGAATTAATACTACTGATCATTCACTAGCGTCGCATTAAAATAATTCAACGTATTTCAAAAAACTGAATTTTCCGCAATATTATCCGTGCATAAAAAAA
>NZ_JBYTBB010000132.1:0-3692 GCF_058788755.1 Lysinibacillus sp. FW301-JW8 | reverse complement strand
GGATGTGTCGAAAAAAATTTTTTTGACACGTAAAAGTGGCGTGAACCATTGATATATCAACATTTATAGAGGGAGGATTTTTATGTTCCAAACAGTAGATCATTTTTTGCAATCTTGGGAGTTTGAAGCCGGTGCCACACACAAATTACTAAATAACCTAACGGATGAATCACTTCAACAGGAAATTACTTCACAAAATTGGACATTAGGTCGAATTGCTTGGCATATTGTTACCGCTATTCGTGTTATTACTTCCAATACACATTTAATGTTTGAAGCACCAGCCAAAGATTTTCCTGTTCCAACCTCGGCTCAATTTATTGCAGACAGCTATCAACAAGCAAGCAATGCACTTGTGCTGGCGCTAAAATCACAATGGACTGACCGTACAATGGAGGAATGTATTGAATTCATTGGTCAACAAATGCCAAATGGGTCACTATTACTGTTTTTACTTCAACATCAAAGTCACCATCGAGGGCAATTAACTGTTCTTATGCGACAGGCAGGATTAACTGTTCCAGGTATTTATGGTCCAGCAAAAGAGGAATGGGCAAAGTTTGGCATGGAAGCCCCGCAAATGTAGTACTGAACAAATCCTCAAATACCCAAAATTATTGAATCTATTTTGATTGACTTTATTCAAAATAGATTCTTTTTTTGTCTCCTTGTAAAAAAATTTTTCCTTCACGAATCTCACTCTGTAATGCTCATAATATATATGGGAAATTAATGGCTCAAAAAAATTAGGACCATAATTTTTTCTTCTATCCGTACAATACTTTTCTTGGCTTATAATCCTCACTTTTTTTGTCTAAACTAAAAACGTATCACATAGCATGAGTACCTCAAAAAATGGGATGAATACATGAAAAAAATTATTTTACTCTCAAGTTTAGTTGCTACATTACTGCTTTCTGGCTGTTGGGATGTTTCTGAGCCTCAAAGAATGTACTATGTTCTCGGCATTGGTATTGATTTTAAAGATGATCAATATGAAATCTATATGCAATTAATTAACTTCGCCAGTGTTGCCAAGTCAGAGAATCCTGCTCCTCAAGGTGTACAGGCAGAAATTGGTCGTGCAAAAGGGAAAACGATGGAAGAAGCATTTTTTAGCTTATATCGTTCCATTGACCAAAAAGTCTTCTGGGGACATATGTCTTATATTCTTTTCTCTGAAGATGCCATGAAAAGCGAAAATGCCATTTCTATTATTGACAGCTTTTTACGGCATAGGGAGACAAGATATCAAATATTGACCTACGTTACCAAAGAGCCTATTGAGGAAATTCTTTTAATTACACCAATATTTAATAAATCTCTCACAGCTTCCAAATTAAGTAATCCACTATATACAAATGAACTAGAAACAATGATAGAGCCTGTTGATTTACGGACACTAGTGATCAATTTAAATGAACCTAGCCATGAAATAAGTATTCCCTTTGTTTCAATCAATAGAAATTGGAATACGACAAATGGACCATCTATGGAAACTGCCTTTACTGGTGTTGGGGTACTTTCAAAAGATGGATTTAAAGGCTTTCTTTACGGAAATGCTGCAAGAGGGCTTCAATGGATGCAGGATAAAAAAAATCGAGGAGATGTAACACTTCAATTAGACGATGATGAAGGAGATTACCTAACAGTAGATTTAGACAAAATAGATCTTAACGTAAAACCAATTGTTAAAAATAATCAAGTAACTTTTGAGGTAGATGTGAAATTTAATGCTACTGTAAATGGCTTTAAAACAAAAGTTTCTGGAAATGAAATTCGAAAAAAAATTATACAGCATGTTAAAAATGAAATTTTAACAACCTATCGAGAGGGTTTAAAGCAGGATATAGACATTTTCCGTTTATCTGAAAAACTATATCGTAAAAACGTTAAAGCGTGGAAAAAATATGAGAGCAATGGGAAAATACCTTTAACTGAAGACTCTATTAGTAAGCTCACTATTTTCGTCAATAAAGTAAATCCGGGTCGAAAAACATTTGATGAAACAATTAAAGAATAGCTAAAAAGGTCGGGTACTTATTTACATGTAGGTACTCGACTTTATATTCATTTGATTCATTTTTAATGTTTCTACTATTATTTATTTTATTCTATTCGTCAGGCAATTCACTAGATAAAAAAAGCTATTAAACATATTAATAGTAATGTAAAGCAAATTAGCTTTGCACCTCCCGATTTGTTGGCTTGGGTCACTCTGGTCAAGTGACCCTTTTATCGTTTAAACTCCCTCTATCTAAGCTAACTCTTGCTCTACATAGACTCAGTCAACTGCCACTTTGGTTGTTCAACTGTCCGTGAAAACATGTTTACTTTAGCACTCAAAACCTTTAAAAAATGTACTTTATAAATATTCCTCGCTTCATTTTGAATATGAATTAATTTGATTTTCAAATTCTAAATCTAAACAAATCTTTCTATATCCAAAAGTGTGTGCTGTAGCCCATTCTTGTTCGCTGACTATATCCAATGGGCTAACCTAAATCCAAAGAAATTTGTATTTATTTAATTGCTTGGTCGCTTTTTGGTCACCCGAAGTCGCCTATTTTTGAATCAAGATTTAAGACCACCAAAAAAAAATCAAGGGCACTGAAAAAGTCGATTTGCCACAAAAATGTGATGCAAATCGACTTTTTTAAGTTTTCAAATCTAACAAAAGACAAATTTCTAATATAAAAAGTGAATTTCTTTAGTTTTTCAGTGCCCTTAAAAAATCCGGAGTGGTCTTTTATGGATTACTAACTCGGCACCTCGTTAGTAACAGCGACGCTTATTAAACAATTGCGCCCTATTGTTGAAGACCACAAAATATTAAAAGTGGTGACTGCATACATACATTGTAATGACGTAAACTATACTATAAAAAGCACAAAAAAGTTTGACTCTTCCATAGGAATTGGATAATTTCGGTATGCTAGGTATGAATTAATAAGAAAAAAGGAGAGATACGATGTTCGATCAAGTTGCGTATTTTATTTTTAGAGCCCTGTTAATTCTAACGGTTTTGGTTGTTGTAGTTGGAATCCCTCTTGGGGATACACTGATTAGAAAAAAATAAGATTGTATCTAAAGGATGCACTTGAGAAAATTATGGTTGCTCTAGATGTAAAGAATTTAGGTGACTTGCTACAGCGTATAGATGAAAAAACAGATAACTAAAAAGGTTGTCTGTTTTTTCATATGTACTTTTCACTCTCAATTTCCTAAAATGGAAATATAAAGGGAGATATGGGCTAATAATATACATAGGAACTTGCAAGCATTTTTACATACTGCTTGCAGCGAAGATAAAAAACCGATATCTGTAAATAATACAATTGAATATCCAAATACAAAAGACAAAACGATAGAATATTCAAAATTAAGCAAAATGACATGGAAGAGGAAATAGATTTAGCTAAAATTTCCATAATGACTGCTATAGGGTATGGAGCATTTAAGAGGAAGTTTAACAAAGTAAGTCACTAAATCAGGAGATTGTATATGAGGTTTGTTAAAGGGCTAATAGGATTAATATTTATTACGGTTGGACTTATGTTGATAGTTATAACTATTGACGATTCTTTGTTTTTCAAAAATATACTTTTAAAAATTTGGCTCAACACCAAAATCTGTTCTTGCTAAAAAAGAATACAAAAAAACATCTGTATCCGCTAGAGTTGAGAGTACGA
>NZ_JBYTBB010000131.1:0-4240 GCF_058788755.1 Lysinibacillus sp. FW301-JW8 | reverse complement strand
CGTACTCTCAACTCTAGCGGATACAGATGTTTTTTTGTATTCTTTTTTAGCAAGAACAGATTTTGGTGTTGAGCCTTTATTTCTATAGAAAAGAATTGCTACTAACACGATATGGTAAACAAAAATAATAAAAGGAATCGAGAAAATTGCTCGATTCCTTTTAAATGTTCTGTTCACTTTATACTTCTATACTTCAAATTTACTTACAAGCGCTTTTCTACGTTGATCAATGATTTTTTGACTAATTAATGTCAGAACAAATAGAACACCTACTATAGTCGCCATCATCCCTGCAATGGACGTATCCCAAAGCTTTGCCAAATAATAGCCTATAACTGCTGCTGCGGCACCAAAAGCCATGCTATATAAAAACATTTGCTTAATTGATTTGCTTATTAAATAGGAGGTGGCCGCTGGACCTATTAGCATAGCAACAACTAAAATAGCACCAACACTATCAAAAGCAGCTACCGTTGTAAAGGATATTGATGTCATAAACCCATAATGCAGAAATAGTACAGGAACACCAATGGAGGCAGCATAAACAGGATCAAAGGTAGTTAGCTTCATTTCCTTAAAGAATAATAGAAGAAACACTATGTTAATAATTAGCACAAGCAATAGCATCCATACAGCTTTTGGCAATGTGATGGAAAGAAAAGTCCATCTATCCCAAGGAACAAAAGCAATTTCTCCCATTAATACATGCTCTACATCTAAATGTACATTACCTGCAAATAAAGTTATGAGGAGCACACCAGCCGCAAACAAGGAAGTAAAGACCACACCAATGGCTGCATCTTCCTGTATACCTGAAGAATGTAGCAATTGCACTAGATAGGCTGTTAAAATCCCCGCAGCTGCTGCACCGATGAGCATCCAAAAACCATTTAATGTTTGGGTAATTATAAACGCCATAACAATACCAAACAATACGGTATGGCTAATCGCATCTGCAATCATCGACATCCTACGCAAGATAAGAAAAACCCCTGCAATTCCACAGGTAATACCAACTAAAATGCCAGTTAAAATAACCCAAAACTCTATCATCCTAGCTCACCTTGCTTTCGAAACTGCATTTTCCTACGATATTTACTAATTTGTCCAGATGGGCTTATAAAATAAGAGATAAAGAAAATAATAGCCGCTACTAATACAATAATTGGTCCTGTTGATAGGCCAGTACGCATAGCACTAATAAAGGTTCCCGTTATGCCAGATATTCCACCGATAGTGGCACTAAGGACAAGCATAGAACTCAATTTTTTCGTCCATAATTTTGCACTTGCAGCTGGAATAATTAATAATGCTGACATAAGGATAACGCCCACTGCCTGTATACCTGTTACGATGGTCATCACAATTAAAACAGTAAGTATTGCCTTTAGTGCTTCAATGGGTAAACCAATTCCTTTGGCATACACTGGGTCAAAGATTAGTAGCTTCCATTCTTTATAAAGCAGGAGACTGACTAAAATAATAATTGTGGCACTGATAAAAAGCCACATTAAATCTGCCTTGGTCATCGTAGCTGCCTTACCAAAAATAAAATTGTTCAGCCCACTTTGATTACCTAAAGGGCTGCGATTAACTACTGTTAAAAAGACAACACCAATCCCAAAAAATACAGTTAATACTAAGCCAATTGCTGCATCTGCCTTCAATTTTGAAAAAGAAACAATCCATTGTATACAATACACGGACAAAGCAGATGTGATCCCTGCACCAAGCATTAAAATCGGTAATTCCTTTTGTCCAGTTAACAAAAATGCGAGTGCAATACCTGGTAAAGCAGCATGTGCAGCAGCATCACCAACTAAGCTTTGTTTTTGTAAGAAGGAAAAAGTGCCCGTTATGCCAGCAGCTATTCCAAGTAGCATGGTTCCACTAAGTACCCACAATAAGTTACCACTTAACATATTGTCCCCTCCTTACACATTCTGCATCATGAAAAGTTTACCACCATATGTTTTTTGTAATTGCTCTGGTGTAAAAACATCTTCCGTTGCACCTGATGCTAAAATCGTTTTATTTAAAAGAATTGTATAATCAAAATAGTCTTTTACCGTTTGTAAGTCATGATGAACGACAAAAATACTTTTACCCTGTAACTTCAAATCTTTTAAAATATCAATAATCGTTTTTTCTGTAGCAGCATCGACCCCAGCAAAAGGCTCGTCTAAAAAATAGATATCTGCGTTTTGAGCAAGTGCTCGTGCTAAAAATACTCGTTGCTGCTGTCCACCAGAAAGTTGACCAATGGAACGATTAGCGAAGTCCTCCATCCCTACACTTGCAAGAGCCTGCTGTGCTAAAATTTTATCCTTTCTAGTTGGTCTTCTAAATAATCCTGTATGCCCATAACGCCCCATCAACACAATATCCAGTGCATTTGTAGGGAAATCCCAATCTACTGCATTGCGTTGAGGAACATAGCCAACCACTAAGCTTTTCGGCTCAAAAACCTTGCCAAGTATCTCAACTCTCCCTACCTTATTTGGTAGTTGATTTAAGATTGCCTTTAAAAAGGTTGACTTTCCCGCTCCATTCGGACCAATAATTGCAGATAGATGACCAGTTGGAACTGAAACACAAGCATTTTCTAAAACTGTTTTTTTATCATAAGCTACTGAAAGATTTTCTACTGTTAATGCATTCATTTTCCTCACCTACTTTAATGCATCGACAATTGTGTCGATGTTATGTTGATACATACCGATATATGTACCTTCCTTTGATCCTTCTGCTCCCATTGCATCCGAGAATAATTCTCCACCAATAACAATGTCGTGCCCTTTTTCCTTTGCTCCTTCAATCACTGCTTTCATGGCTTTATCGGAGACACTTGATTCGATAAAAATGGCCTTAATCTTGTTGGCTACTAAAAAATCAACCATTTGCTGCACATCCTTTACACCATACTCGGAATCAGTGCTTAGCCCCTGTAAACCGCGCACCTCAAATCCCAGGCTTCTTCCAAAATAATTAAAAGCATCATGAGCTGTTACTAAAATACGTTGCTTTTCTGGAATTTCATTTACTCTATCCTTTGCATATATTTGTAATTCATCAAGCTGTTTTAAATACTCTTTCTCATTTGCTAGAAAATCATCTTTAAATTCTGGATATTCCTCTTGTAGCTTAGTACCAATCGCCTGAACGACTCCCTTCCAAAGCTCGATATCAAACCAAATATGCGGATCATGTAACATGGCATCATCATCACTTGCTAGTAAATCCTGCTTATTTAATGTTTCTCCAACAGCTAGTACAGATTTACTTTTTGACATCTGCTCAAAAATATCCAGCATTTGCCCCTCTAAATGTAAGCCATTATAAAAAATAACTTCTGCCTTATCCAGCTTCGATAAATCACTTTGCGTTGCTTTGTATAAATGTGGATCAACACCCGGTCCCATTAATGCTGAAACCTGCAAGTGATTCCCACTAATCGCTTTAATGGCATCCGCAATTTGACCAGTTGTTGCGACAACAACCCCTTCCCTATCCTCATTTGTGGTATCAGCAGAACACCCGAATAGCATAAGGGAGAGTGAAAAAACAACTACACCTAAAAAACGTTTCATGTGTAAATACCTCTTCTTTCTTTATATTCAGACATGATGATCATTGCTATAGATTATTTGACGCGGACATTAACATACTTCCACTTCTTCAATTTTTTAGGATTAGATTGTTATGTCCGCTCAAGCAGTTACTGTCATATAGTAGTATCATCAATGCCTTATCTATAATAATTTTCTTATAAGCCGGCGCCAGCCTATCCAGAAAACAATTATCATTATTCCCGCTCCAACAGATTCTGTTAGTTCCCATAAAAGTGTAAGAATTAGTAAAATGCTCAACGGAAGGATCGTCAGCTTTAAATCATCTAACTCTTTCATTCAGTCACTCTTCTTTCTCGAATAATATTTTGTTTCCCTTAGGAAAAATATATGCTTAATATAAAAAAAATTCAACTATTTTATGAAAATTTCTTTTTAAAAATTTTTTTCTCAAGGAAAATAAATAAAATTAGATGAATGCCCAACACAAAAATACACCACTATCTTTTCTCAAGAATAGTGGTGTCATAGTGTTGAAAAACTAAATGGTCAAGGGACTCTTTGTGAACACTCCTAAGTCAAATGAAGGTGATCTCCGTTCCAGGCTACTCGCTTTGCCGCTGACGCTTCGCTTTCGCGCAGAGCAAGGCTTCCTGTGGGCGAGCGACGAG
>NZ_JBYTBB010000130.1:0-4301 GCF_058788755.1 Lysinibacillus sp. FW301-JW8 | reverse complement strand
AGGAAAGCACTCAGTCGGAACGGAAATCAACCCCTCGTTTTGAAAAAGGGCTATACTTTTTAATTTGTCACCTTGATTTAATTGACATAATAGTATTTCAACAACATGAAAAAAGCAAACGATTATACCGTTTGCTTTTTTGTATTGTCCTTTTGCATATATTCCTATAGTTTATCAATATATAAAGGAGTTTAAAATTTGGGGAAACTTATGTCAATTTCGAACGTAAACTTATTATACTTAAATTGGGGGCGATAAAATGGATAACTTTTATAAAATAGCAATTATTGGGGGAACAGGGAGAGTTGGAAGGCATTTAGCAATGCGTGCTGTACAGCAAGGATATCATGTTCGGATGCTTGTTAGAAATCCCGAAAAATTATTGTATCAAAATGATAAGATTGACATTGTGAAAGGACAGATACAGGATATAAATAATATTCGAGAGCTGTTGAAAGACTGTAATATTGTCATAAATACATTTGGTCAGCCAGCGAAAGAGGATCCAATCTATAGCAAAGTAACTAAAAATATTCTCGACGTAATGAAAGATTTGAACATTAGCCGCTATATAGGTGTCTCAGGTGGTTCTTTAACGATTGACGGGGACAAAAAAAGCCTGTTGAATCGTGTTGGAGCAAAGTTATTTGAAACTCTCTTTCCAAAGATGATGGTAGATAAAAAATTGGAGTGGGAAATTTTATTGAACAGTAAAAATATTAAATGGACACTTTTGAGATTACCCTTTGTAAAAGATAGTTTAACTTCTAAGTCTATAAAAGTAGGCCTAACAGATATGCCTGGCACAAAAATTACGAATCAAGATATAGCCTCCTTTATTATTAAACATCTAGACAATCCTCAGTTTATACATAAATCTCCGTTTATCTCACATTAATAAATATCACAAGATTTTCTCTTTATTCATAAAAAAATGCAGTAGATAAAATTGATATCTACTGCATTTTAGTATTCAACTTAAGGTAGACTTGCTGGGGAAAAACAAATTATCTTTGCACTATAATTGACTGCGAAGTGAAATCCAACTTATTCCCACTATAATCTGTAAGCGTATTTCTAGGTGAAGCTAGAATTGTCACATTTCTACCGTATTCAAATCCACTTTGAGATATTGTAATTAGGACTCTATTATCTTGTGTATAAGTAGTTGTAGCTGCTACTGAATTACCATTTACAAGAATATCAAAATCCATAGTACCACCATTCTTGACTGGCTCACTGAAAATAAGCTCTAATGTTTGTGAATTGTTAACATTAATAGTTTGAATCTTTGGTGCAATATTTTCATTAAGAGTAATTAATGTACGCACCTCATCGAATGACTCCATAGAGTTCGCAGCTCTTAAACCTTTAATTGTTATATATCGACCTCCAGTAAAGTTATTGGAGTCCTTTTTCAACGTGAGCTTAATACGATTTAAATTAGAGCTCTCTACAATTGCACTTTCAATAAGCGCATTATCAATACTATAATTTTGAAGATTTTGAGCAAGTGCTGGATCAACAGGATAATTGAAATTCAGATACACAATATTATTATCTCTAATAGAATTATCTATTGCAGATGTTTGAATTGGATTAATTGGCGATAATGTGAGTTTATTGCTATTAATATTCAAATCACCGTTACGTGAAAATTTCACATTTGGTACTTCATTGACTGGCACACCATATAAATTTGTCACGTTAATTAAAGTCAGTTTACCATCGTAAAGAGCTCCCTTTGCATCATAAGGGCCAAGTAATCCTGCTATCTTGACACGTAGTTTTGTAGGTTGATCTTTTACTAGATGAATATCACTTTGAGGACCTCTTGATAATTCATATAAGATATGGTTATTCATATAGCTGCCAGAAAATGCTGCTTTTGCATTAGTTCCTAACTGAACTGGCTTATCAAAAGTTAATTGTAAATATTCTACACTATCTTCATAAACGATTTCAGAATTTGTTAAGACAGGCGCTCTATCATCTCTGATAAAATTATACACCGTTGAGAAATTGGCTGTTTCACCCGATAAATCAGTAATAACACGACCAGTAGCTGTTCCAATTGTAGTTATTCCCTGAAGTATATTTCTTGGATCTACCGTTACATTGACTAAACGGCCATTTTTAGAATCTTTCTCTACTTTATTGATGGTGAATGAAGTCTGGCCACTTTTAATGGATAAATCATGTACATAAAGCGGTTGAACCTCCTCTGAGAACAACAACTGGAATGTATTTGGACCAGTTTGTGTAACAGTGGATAGTGCTGGTGGAATACCATCTCTATCCCCTTTTTTCACTGAGACAGTAGCTGGATTTGGTGAAATGATATTTCCTGCCAAATCTGTGGCCGCTACAAATGTAATTTGCATAGCTGCACCAGGTGTTAAATAACCACCATTCACAGTTGCAGCGGATAAATCAAAGGTTGCCTCAGTGGCATTTTGTTCAATGCTCCCCACTACATTCATAACCCTTGTTCCATTTGGTAACGTGAATTGAATGCGTTCATTTGGAAATGCTGCCATTGGCTCAGAAAACTGCACTTTTACGATTGATGAGTTGTTTCCTTGCGTTGATCCCAAAATAGTTGGGGGTTGTGTATCCCCAGCAATGACAAAATTCGCATCTACTTGTTTAAGTAATAAACCTTTTTCTGATTTGATGTTGTTTAGTACATAACGATGTGTGCCTTTTAATGACTCATTTACTGTAAAGATGATTGATTTTTTATCAGCACTAATTTCTGCTTTCACAATGGATAGTGATCTTAATGTATCCACATTAGAGAAAGCTACAATATTATCCTGTAGTTTACCATCTGTTTTCAATACAGAAAGTGGGTCAATTGCCAGGTTAAAAGCAACTTTAATCTGAGAGCCATTGATTCCCTCCACTGATTGTACCTTTAGTTCATTGACTTCATAGGTAACAGCAGCTGAATAGGGTTTATCATTAATTTTAAAATCCACCTTCGTTTCCACATTTTCAATAAGTGGCGCTGCTAATGTTACCTTATGACTTGTCCCGTCTGTTAGTGTTACTTGTAGTGTAGTCGCATCTACTACTTTCACTGTTTGGATAAGCAAAGGTACCTCAGGCACTTTTATCATCTCAGTAATATTGGTCATAGTACGATGTAAAAAGGATGCAAATTGACCTCTTGTTAGTGTGCTTTTAGGATTAAATGTTTTGACATTAGTAATCTTTGCATACTCAAGAGCAGTAATAGCTTCACGGTTCTCTACTGTTGCATTTTTTAAATCTGTAATAGAGGATTTATGATTTTCTACTTTATATTTCGCAATTAAATCAATATCGTAAACTGTTTCAATCGCACTTACCAAGTAAGATGCCATTTGTTCTCGTGTGATATTCTCTGAAGGCAATAATTTGTTGTTAGTACCTTTAGTTATGCCAATATCATAGATAAGGGCTGCATATTGTAGTAATTCTTTATCTTTTGTAGTTGCTGGCTGCATGTCTGTAAAGCGTACTTTTTTATTGTAATCTTCAGGAATTTGATAGTGTTCTGATACTAGCCATTTCCCTAAAAATTTAATAACATTGCTTCGCGTAAGGGTAGCATTTGGCCTGAATGTGCCATCAGTATATCCTCCCACTATCTTCGCATCTGCTAGTGCCAAAATTCCCTCTCTATGGTCACTCTTTGCAATATCTGTAAAGGAGGCTGCACTTGCAGTAGGAACAACAGCTGCTGCAACCAATGCTGTAGATGCTGCGCTCACAATCCATTTACTTTGCTTTTTCTTCATATCTATAACCTCCTACTAATTCTATTCAACTCTATTATAAAAGAAAGCTAGAGTTATTCCAAAGGATATACCAATATTATCGAGATTTACCATGGAATATTTGTCTAAGTAGTAGTGAATAAAGAGTCGATGTTCAATTAAATTGGTTGGAGGAAATAAGTTTTAATCATGTATATTGTTATTTTAAATGGATGGAATTAGCTGTATTTGGTGGAGTTAAGCAAGGCTAATATTTTAATTTTTACTAATTAAAAATGGATAAGCATAAGCCTTCCCATAAGTATGTTTATGAGTTGAGGAGTCTCTGTTGTCAAGAATTCTACTATAATAAGGAGAAATCATTTAATGAAATCATGTTAGGCTAAGTGCAATAATAAGAGGGTTATCCGCTGTTTTTAACATATCACAAAAAGGCAATAACAAACTAAGAACTCATAAAAAAGCAGTAGATGTAAAATACATCTACTGCTTTTTTGTATGACCCGTACGGGATTCGAACCCGTGTTACCGCCG
>NZ_JBYTBB010000129.1:0-4322 GCF_058788755.1 Lysinibacillus sp. FW301-JW8 | reverse complement strand
ATCGGACGCCCCCAGGAAAGCACTCAGTCGGAACGGAGATCAACCCCTCGTTTTGAAAAAGGGCTATACTTTTTGATCACCTTGATTTCATTGACATAATAGTATTTCAACAACATGACCATCTATTTATATGTAAATAGATGGTAATTTAAAATATTAAAGTTGACATGCCTCTATCTACATCCTACTAAAAATAGAATAAAAAGTCTATTTCTATTTTCATAGCTGTGAGACAATGATTATGCGCAAATGCTACATAACGTTATGTAAAACAAGTGGAGGTTTTACATGAAACAAAATATTTATGACAATCCTGAATTTTTCTGTCAGTATCAAGCTTTACGTCAAAGATCTTATAATTATAATAATTTGCTGGAGCAGCCCGCGATAAAATCCTTACTGCCAAATTTACAGAATTTACAGATGCTTGATATCGGCTGTGGAATGGGCGAATTTGCGTATTATTGTATAGAAAACGATGCAAAACATGTTACTGCCATCGATGTCTCCAGAAATATGCTGGCGATTGCACGTCGTGAATATGCACATCCAAATATCGATTATTGTTTGCATGCAATAGAGGATTATCATATAGCTCCAGAAAGCTTTGATTGTATTACAAGCTCCCTCTCCTTGCATTACATTGAAAATTTTGATGCTGTGATCAGTAAAATTGCAAGCATACTTCGTTCAAATGGCATCTTTATATTTTCCATAGAACATCCAATTGCAACAGCTAGGAAAACATTCGAGGATAATTGGATGTATGATGATAACGGTCATAGAAATCATTATGCAATTGACAATTACCAGGATGAGGGCTTACGTGAACAGACATGGTTTGTGGATGGTGTAGTTAAATATCATCGATGTATCTCTACGATTATCAATTCATTAATTGCACATGGCCTCACTATCGAAAAAATGGTAGAACCGCTTCCTAATTTGGAGGCAATAGAGAAACTTCCCTCTCTAGAAAAAGAAATTCGTCGTCCTTCCTTTTTAGTAATTAGAGCGAAAAAATAATCAAAAAAACCTTGAGGTCTCGAAGTAATTATTCATCTTCGAGACCTCCCATACTTTATTTACTTAGTTTCACATAAATAATTTCTGGATCATCCTCGTCCAAATTCTCAATAAACCCACTTTTTATAAATCCTGTCTTGTCAAATACTTGATGCATAGCCGTATTTGATTGATTAGTAGAGGAAAAAATCTTTGGCGTGATAGCTAATTCTACATAAGTCTCAATTAAAGAGGCAGCAACTCCCCTTCTCCGTTCAGATGGCTTTACTATCACTAAGTCGATAAAGCCATGTTCAAAAAAATTATTTGTAAATATCAGAAAGCCCGCAATCCCTTGTTCATTTTGTTGGATGATACAGCGTTTTTCTTGAATGGCTATACTTATTTGTTTGCTTCTTGAAAAATCACCTAGTACTTCTTTATCTATCGCACATATTTCATCCAACTGCTCTATCCCTGCGTTCATTACCAATGTCATCAGAATCTCCTAACACTACTTGATATAATAACTCATTACAATAAGCTCATCATTAAATCCGGTTACTTGCCTTCCCTCATCAACAAAGCCACATTTAGTATAAAGTGCCTGTGCGGATTTGTTTGGGACATTAACTCCTAACACGAGCTCATTAATATGAGGAAAATGCGTCTGAACAAATTCTGGTAAGAGCTGTAATGCTGCTTTTGCATAGCCTTTCCCTTGCTCATGATAATCAGTAGAAAAGGAGCGAATTAACAAGGCAGCTTCATTTGTTGAATATGGTATTACCCCATCTTTTTCATGTAATACAAAGAAAGAAACTAGCTTATCTTCTGCAAGCACCAATATGGTATGACGATTTCTGTCCAATTTCGCCAGTTCAATACTTTCTTTTGGAGACTTTGTAAAACTTAACTGCTCTGTTGTTATTGCATATCTCTCTATTAACGGGGCATCACACGTCTCATAAAATTTTAATCTCATAAATGCCCTCCCTCCTATTCCTCCTCATAGATTGATGTAAATTCATACTCTCCATCTATTAGCTGTTGTAAATAGTCATCAAAGGATGGTGCAATAACCTCATAGCTATCTGGGTCATGAACATATCGAACGACCTGCCCTATCTGTCCACCATCATTGGGATGAAAATCTATATATAGGCTAGATGTACCGCCATTGTTCATACAATCCGCAAAGCATAAATGCTTATTTAATGGTATATGCATCTGAATTCTACCATCCACTTCAACATGCTCTAAAAAATCTCGATAACGTTCATAAATACTTTCACTATTCACTACTTGGGCATCTTTTATCATTTGCTCAATAGACTTTAAATAATATGGATAATCACCTAGATCTGAGCCTAATACTAGTACACTAATCGTTGTTTCTCCATGCTTACAATAATAGGTTCCATTAATATCTTGCAGTAGTTTAATCAAAGATTTTGGACATTCTGGAAATATATCTAATAATGTTTGAATTTGAGAATCAGTTGCTCCTTTTGCTTGTTGCAGCTGGATTTGCTCTTCTTCAGGTAAGTATGCCATCAAGCCATTAAAATAAGTTGTAAAGAAACACATTGAATTCTCCTCTTTCTAATTGTTATTGTAAGTTAATCCATTAATTTACGCATAATAAAATCGGTATGTACGTCATTTCCAAATTGAAAATCATGGGTACTAAATCGAGAAAATCCTATACTTTCATAAAATTGGATGGCTGATAAATTTTTCTCCCAAACCCCTAACCAAACAATCTTCTTTTCAAGCTGCTTAGCCCGCTCTAACCCTTTATTTAATAGTGCTTTTCCAAGTCCACGTCCTTGAAAGGATTGCCCTACATAGATACGTTCGATCTCTAGTGCTTGATCCCCAAACGAATCTGATTGTGCATCGTCCACATTTATTTTTATATAGCCTGCCAATTCGTCATCTAAATAGATAAAGTAAAAGCTAGAAGACTCATTGGAAAGCTCATTTTTCAGTTGATTTTTATTAAATGCTCGCTCTAAATGGGTGTTAATCGTATCCAGGCTGATCATATGTCTAAATTGCTCATCATAATAGGTGTCCGTATAAGTTTATTTACTGATTTTTTGAAGGTCATCTAGGTCTTCTAATGTACATGGTATTAGCTGAATACTCATTGTAACACTTCCCTTTTTTCGTTATGTTTCATTAACTCCATAGAGCTAATCGTAATAATTTGGAATTTTCTTTTAAACTATTGTAAAATACTCTATCTGTAAACACCATCAGAAATTCGAACTATTGATATGTGGGTTGTTTGATAAAATACAAGATTAAATGTTCAGAAGAAACGAAACTAATTGAAGTCCTTCTTATTTTAAATATTTATTTCTACTAATCCTTAAAAATGCTACTATAAAAGTATTCAATTAAAAGGAGTTGTGCCAATGAGTGCGGCAAGTGCAGTAGACGTTTTGGTTATTCAACAGATCAAACAAGGGATGTCATTTTAGCTGCAGCCCTTGAACAAGGGAGAACACAAATGGATCATTACATGAAAAACTTTCTTACAGGTCAAACAATTACTTTACAGCAAATGACTTCGTCTGACTTAGAGACGTTTGTCAAGATTGAAAGTGAAAAGAAGTCGTTATTATTAGCTAATGACGAAATCCCCTTTCCAAAAACCTTCGAGGATCACTCATCATTCTTCCAAAGTATTAGTGCAAAGAAGGAAGATTTTTTCTTCGGTATATTTGAAAAATCTACAAATGAACTTATTGGTACATGCGCTGTATTTTCAATTAATTGGCAAAATAGTACTTGCTTTGTAGGCATTTCGATTGGTGAGCAATGGCAAGGCAAAGGACTTGGAACAGATGCTATGAAAACCCTTATCGATTTTATTTTTAATTACATTGCTATCAATAAAATTAAACTACAGGTTTTCAGCTTTAATACAGCAGCTATTCGATCCTATGAAAAATGCGGCTTTTCAAAAGAAGGTATTTTAAGAAATGAGATTTTCCGATTCGGTAAGTTTTATGATCTATTATTATTTGGTCTATTACGAGAAGAATGGACACATTAAGATAAATAATAAACGCCCACATCTGATAGAGTGGGCGTTTCATAGTGTTGAAAAATTAAATAGTCAAGGGATTTTTTGTGAATATTTAGTTAAAATGAAGGTGATTTCCGTTCCAGGCTACTCGCTTTGCTGCTGACGCTCCGTGCAGGGTCTCGCCTGTCTCGCTATCTCACGGGAGTCGAGTAGCCTTGCACTCCAATCAGCAATAGTGTAGAACTTTAAATATTTTCTTCCCTCAAAAGAAAAG
>NZ_JBYTBB010000128.1:0-4663 GCF_058788755.1 Lysinibacillus sp. FW301-JW8 | reverse complement strand
GCGTCAGCGCAGGAAGCGGCTCGTCGCTCGCCCACTGGAAAGCGAGTAGCCTGGAACGGAAATCACCTTCATTTGACATAGTAGTGTTTACAAAGAGTCTCTTGACCATTTAGTTTTTCAACGCTATGAAAACTGCTGATGTAATGTCAGCAGTTTTTTTTCGTTGAGAGTATGTTATCTGCGATTCATCAATACTAATAGAATTTTATTGACAATTACTTTTATAATAAGTAGTAGAAGCTCAATCTCAAGAAAGGTTGCTTGATATCCCTATGAACGTAGAGAACTTTTTACAACTACCTATTACAAAAGATTTTACAGTCGTTGCTGGTCACAATGGATTACATAAATCAGTTCAAAATGTCGAAATTCTAGACTTTGAATTTTCACCTGATATTCAAACTGTACGTGACACGATTTTCACACCAAATAGTGTTGTGTTAAGCAGCTTATTATTTGCTAAACAGCAACCAGAATATTTATTGAATGCGGTGAAAAATCTATTTGAGCTCGGGGCAAGTGCTTTAGCTTATAAGCCTGTAATCTTTAAGGATTTACCTGCGGAAGTATTAATGTATGCAGATGAAAACAATTTCCCAATATTACGATTTGGGGGAGATGAATTTTTTGAAAAAATCATTTTAGAAACGATGGCTTATGCAAAAACACAGGATTATTCATTCTTTTTAGAAACGATGATGAAACGTCTTATCGAAGAGGACGTCCCTTATGAACAAATAAAATCCTTCTTACAGCAAATCAATAAGCCCTTTGATAAATATGTATTTGCCGTCAATATTCAAGTACAAGAATATGCAGATAATCAATGGATGCAACCCCTATTTCAATTAGAGCCCCTAATGAAATCCGGAATGATTTGCTCTTACAAAAAGAGTCTCTTTATTTTATTTACACATTCTTCTGAGCAGTTTCAATTTGAAAAATTTCTAAATGAATGGTTAGTGATGTATGCAATTTCAACTGAATCAATGACCTTCGGCTATAGCGGTCGTCACGCAACTCAACAGGAACTCTCAATTGCTGTTCGAGAGGCCTACTATGCACGCATCATGGCTGACATTGAAGCTATCCCTAACCGTCATTACGAAGCCCTTGCATCAGATTGTTTGTTAATTGAATTACACCGTAAGGACGCTAAATTTGCTATGGACTATGTTAATAGCTATCTTGGACCCTTACTTGAGGAAAAGGCTGATCCTGATTTAATAAAAACCGCCATGACCTTTGTTATAAAAAAAGGCAATATCAAAGAAGTAGCGGTTGCCCATTTTTGCCACCCAAATACTATTCGCTATCGCATGGCAAAAATTCGTCAGCTATTAGCACCTATTGATAATGAGTATGTTTTCTATGAACGACTCGCAGCAGCCGTTAAATTGTACTTATTACATAGCAAAATGAGTGATTAATTACAGCTTTGGAATAAGTACAAAGAAACGCCTGAATATTTAGAATTAAAATCAAAATAATTTCCTCCATCTCATGCTATTCTAGTAAAGTTAGGAGGAAGAAAGATGAAACAATATATGGCTGACGGTATGCTTTTAGTTACAGCTATCGTTTGGGGTAGCGGATTTGTTATAACGGCTATCGCTTTAGAATATTTAACAGCTTATCAAGTAATGGCAGGGAGATTTTTATTAGCCGCTATTATACTAACAGCTATATTTGGCTACAGATTAAAAAAAGCTTCGAAATCGGTAATTTGGAAAGGGATTATATTAGGCACCATATTGTACATTGCCTTTGCTCTTCAGACAGTGGGTTTACAATATACAACCCCATCTAAAAATGCCTTTTTAACAGCAGTCAATGTTATTGTCGTTCCATTAATCGCATATGCCGTTTACAAACGCCGTATAGACGGTTATGAAATTATTGGTTCAATAGTGGCTATTGTCGGAATCGGTTTTTTATCACTACAGGGCTCATTAACAATGAATATAGGAGACGCACTTTCCTTAGCATGCGCTGTTGCATTCGCCTTTGATATTTTTTGTACAAACCTCTTTGTCCAAAAGGAAGATGCCATTGCCCTGACAATTATTCAATTTATCACAGCATCATTATTAGGTATTCTGGTTGTAGTCAGTCAAGGTGACATCCCTACTACACTTGAAAAGGAAGCCATTTATTCTATTATATATTTAGCTATTTTTTCAACTACCCTTGCCTACCTATTTCAAAATGTGGCAAATCAATATACTTCCGCTACAAAGGCTGCAATTATTTTGTCGACAGAATCCTTCTTCGGTATGGTATTGTCTGTAATATTCTTACATGAGGTATTAACAGGTCGCATGGTTGTAGGTGCAGTACTAATTTTACTTGCTATATTTATTGCAGAGGTCAAACCTGCTCATCCTAAAAAAAGAATGATGAAAAGCTCTCGCTAAGAACTTTAAAATAGTTTCAGTCTGACTGAGGCTATTTTTTATGGATGACTAGTCATTAAACTGGTAGTAATACCGACAACAAATACGGTGATAATGGACAGCATCAATGTACTAGAGGATAAAAGCAGCCCCCCTACAACAATAACAATAGAATCAATCATAAAAATAAGTATCCCGACATTAATGCCTGTTTTATCGCATATGAACTGCGCAATTAAATCTGTACCACCAGTGCTTGTCTGAAATCTAAGCATTAGTCCTATTCCAAATCCCATAAGAATCCCACCCAATATGGCACTATAGATGGCTTCGATTTGAATAAGATTGCGAACAGGCTTCAGTAAATCAATAATAAATGAAGAGGCAATTAATCCATGTATGCTATTGTAAAAATACGTTCTATATTTATACCAAGCTATAATAAAAATAGGAATACTAATGATGATAATCATTAAGCCAATTTTCAACTTATACAAGTAGTATAAAATTAGTGCTATTCCTACAACTCCCCCATCTAAAATTTGATAGGGCGTTAAGAATAAATTAATCCCTAACGATACAGCAGTACTACCTATAAGAATGACCAGACCTTTCGTAAAAAAATACATATAACCCCCCTCCGGGACTTAGCATGTAAATATAGTATGATAATTTGAAAATGAACATGTTATCAAATACGCGTTTGTACAAGAATACTCTCACTTTTTTTATCGAGTCCGCTCGATAAATTTTTCAACAATAAGTGCCGTCAAAAAAATTCATTCTTCTACTTAACAATCGAAACTTATTCCTTTATTCTCAGTATATAGTTGTAAAAAAATGAAAAGAGGAATAAATGATGGAACATACATTGTTAGAGCAAGTAAAGGATACACGCTTACATTTAAGAAGATCTTTGCTGGCAACTATTTTTGAAGAGTTTGATGTACAGCGTATGAAATTAAGCGAACAGCAACGTAAAGAAAAGTATGATACGATGCTAGAAAGTCCCTTTCGCTTCTTACGTGGAAGTGCCTACTTATTTTATTTTGATGTTACAAAATCCCCTTCTATATTCCATACGTCTGATGTTAAGCCAACATGGATACAGGGTGATATGCATATGGACAACTTTGGCGCATTTCAAAATGAAACAGGCGATATTGTATTTGATGTTAATGATTTCGATGAAGGTTATGTCGGCTCTTATCTCTATGATCTTATTCGCATGAGTGTCAGTATTGCACTATATCTTGAGGAGCAGGGCTTACATCGGGCTGCTCAGGAAACGGCTATCCATCATTTTCTAAATAGCTACATCAATCAATTAAAACGATTTCAACGTAAGCAGGATGATCCACTCACACTAACATTTACTAAACACAATACAAAAGGACTTATTAAACGTGTGTTGAAAAAGCTTGAAAAACGGCAACGCTCTCATTTTTTACAGGATATAACATACATTAACGATGTTGGTCAGCGTGTTTTCCAATGGAATGATGAGGTTCAGCCCGTCTCTGCTGAGGAATATGCTGCTATCACCTCTGTATGTTCAAGCTATAAAATTAAAGACATAGCCATCAAATATGGCTCAGGAACAGCATCTATAGGCTTGAAACGTTATTATATTTTAGTTGAGGGACTAACAGATTCGTTGGGAATAGACGATTTAGTGCTTGAAATGAAGGAGGTACGCACAGCCATTCCAGCTTACTTTTTGCCATATAATGAGATATTTTGGGAGAATTATAAGCATCAAGGAGCCCGTGTAGTCAGCACTCAAAAAGCCATGCATCATCTAGAGGACCCACATCTTGATTATGTCACAATGAATGGTCAGGAATACTATATTCGAGAGCGCTCTCCTTATAAGAAAAAGGTAAAGCCGAAAAACTATCGGGATTTAGAGGATTATTTTACAACTACTGCGACTATGGGCCAAATTGCAGCTAAGATTCATGCCCGTGCCGATGTGGATTACTCACAGGTTTTCACATATCATAGTGAAGAGGAAATTTTAAATGCCATCGGAAAAGAGCGCCGTGTATTTGTGGAAAGTAGTATTTTACAAGCAATGCGCTACAAGGAAGTCGTTTATACTGATTATGAATTATTTAAAGAATGGGTTAACGAGAAGTTTAATAAAAGTTAAAAAATAGACCTCTGCCAAAAAGCAGAGGTCTATTTTCATGTTGTTGAAATACTATTATGTCAATGACATCAAGGTGACAAATCAAAAAGTATAGCCCTTTTTCAAAACGAGG
>NZ_JBYTBB010000127.1:0-5315 GCF_058788755.1 Lysinibacillus sp. FW301-JW8 | reverse complement strand
TAGAGGCTCCATGTCAAGCCACTTCATAACAAAATCGCCCTTAAAGGATTTGTTCAAATTAGTGTTGACATTCCACTATTTAAACTAACAGAAGGCTTTAGTTTAATAAGAATCAAACAACTTTATTAAAGAATTTTAAGTACAAATACCTTTTAAATGTATTAGAAATTCATCAACTTTAAAGAGCCTTACTATACTAGATGTAGCAAGGCTCGTATATTTTCAAAACACTCCCTTTTTAATTTCATATGAACAGTTGCGTCACTCAAAAACGAGTGGCGTATTTTTATTAGAAAGAAGGTGGTTACTTGCTTACTGTTACGGACGGATCACAGGTTGAACCTTTAATAAAAATCGGCACAGACTTTAAAATGGAACAAATAGTAGACGGTACTTTTACAGTATCGTTTTCTTGTTTTCCTAGTAAAAATAATCCTGGTTACGAACTACTAAAGTCTGAATCAATCATCACTTTGGATGGTAACGATTTTCGTGTGAAGGTTTTTGCTGACAATGTTTATAGCAAATCGGTAACGGCATTAAGTATTTTTTATGACCATTTAAAAACATATAGGCATGGCATATTTGAGGGTAATCACACTTTAAATAATCACATTAATTTTGCTTTACAAGGTACATGGTGGACATTTACAGCAGATGCAAATATCGCAAATATCACAAATTATATACGTTCATTTGGAAATGATAACGTTATTAAATTAGTACAAAAATATGCAAGTACCATGAGTGCGAATTTTAAATTTTGCCTAATAAGCAACTGTATTTTGCTAAGGAGATTGGTGGCAATTACGACTATCAATATCGTTATAAGCACAATATTTCTTCTATTGTACTACAAGAAGATACAACCAATTTTAATAACATCTAGTGTCTTTTTCGGGAATTCACTTCCGAAGTCAATAGAAGATACACTTGCCAACCAAGAAGAAAAAATAGGCGACACCAACGAATATATTGATGAAACAAAAGGTGAATTAAAAGAAGAAATTGAAGTAACTAAAGATAAATTGCAAGGTGAATTTAGAAGCGAAATAAAGAAAACGGATAATCGTATAACGTTAGAAGTAGAACATATCAATACTTCCATTGCTTAAAGCTGATAATATTAATTTATCTGTAAATAATCGTATCACAAATGAAGTTTCTGCAATTGACGTGAGAGCCGGAAGAATTGAAATAGCTGTTTCTAATTTAGATAGAGACACTAAATCTGCTATAAATGTAATGCAAAATAGTATCAATTTAAAAGTAGACAAAGGTGGCTCTATTACTGATATTAATTTGAGTCCAGGTGTTGCGACAATTAATGCTAATAAGATAAACCTTAATGGTGCAGTAATGGTTAGAGGTACTATTTCTGGTGCTACAAGTATAGATGTTACTGACAATATTAAAGTAGGAAACTATCTAACAATAGGTGATAAATATGATGGCGAATACGAGATTATTTTTGGCGACTCAGCTAAAGGTATGGCTATCAGAGGAGATAGAGATGATTCTATCGTTTTAATTGCTGTAAACGGTGTAAGTGTTCCTTCTGGTTACTTATTTGTAGGTGGTCGCTCAGTATTATTAACCAATACAAGTGGAATGCGATTAGATTGGAATGGTGCTTCTGGCGGTGCTTCAGGTGGTCGACTTTATGTTCACACAGAAAGTGGTCAAGTAGGATATATAGAAATTAAAGCATAATATGGAGAATGATAACTATGAATTATCAAGTACAATTAAACAATGGGCAGGTAATTAACTTAAAAAATGCTGAGTTTGATGCAGGTGTATTCACGGCAACATTAAATGATCAAAAGATAAACTTTTTGAACAATAGTGGGGCAATCATTAATAAACATATAATCATTAGTGTATTGCCAGTAGACGACGCAGGAACGCAAGCATAGGCTTAGCGTTATTTTTTATTGTCATATTTAGCAGGTTTACGCTGTTTTCTGTAGAATAAATAAATGAAAACACTAAAAAATGGAGAATTAAAATGCTTAAGAAATTTTTGTCTTTTATTTTTATTATTACCTGTCTTGTTGCATGTAGTGACGACAAAACCAAAATTAAAAGTGTTGAGTGGGAAAAATACCTTAATTCAAAATTTGGCTTTTCAGTGAACTATCCGCCTGACTGGCATATTGGAGAAGAGTCAGATAATGAAGATGGTATTAATTTGTATGTTGGAAATCCAGATGTACATATTCTCACCTACGCATCACATTATATGGAAGAGATATCTGACCCTTATGAAAGTGCTAGAAATTTTGGATTCGATATTCAGAGAATAACTTTGGATAATGGTAAGAGTGCAGATCTTATACTAGGAAAATTAGATGAAAAGGTACATTATGAATTAGTCTTTATTGACAATGATGTTATTTATAATGTAAACGCAGAAGTATCAGAATCATTTTTTGAAAAAAATGAAGATATACTACTTAAAGTTGTAAAAAGTTTAGATACACTATAGCACACTCAGTTGAGGGTGCTTTATTTTCCCGAACGCTTGGGAATTTGAAAGGATACGTCAATAAGAGTCCTTTTTATTTTGAAAAAGGAAGTGTTCAGAAAGATGGTATTATTTAGGAATCGCACTTAAAGGATTTGCAGAATGGTACAATGACCACTGATCGTTTAATTGGTCTGTACATTACTATTCAACAGCGTAGAAATGATAAAAAGAATCGGAATTAGGACGGTACCTGTTGAATTTAATCATAAAAATACTAAATACCAGGCTCAAAATAAATGAGTTCCTGGGTTTTTTTGAGTTATTCATATAATTATTGTTCGATATGTTTTTCTACTCTCTTACATATTCACGTTAAATGTTTTTTATTCCTTACAATTTGATGAGTAATTATCAACATATAACATGATAAGATTACAAAAATATATAATTTATCTATAAAATGTAAATGTTATGTTTTTGTATAGGTATGGTTGTTATACTTAAACCACTATACCAGAAAAATCATAAGTAGGGATTTAATGTAATTTTGATTTTTTGTGTATGGTGATTAGATTAAAAAACTTTTACGAAAAGGGGTTTTTAAAAATGGTTAAGGAAGTTAAGGAGAGAGTATCAACAGTTATATCATCTAATAAGCCACAACCAGGTCAAAATTGGCGATCTAGTGGAGATTTTTCAACATTGAACTTGCCAGCAGGTACGAAGAACCTGTATTGGGAGATAGCGGATGGGACTCCTAATCAGGAATCCATTGAGTTTGATGTAGCGGAAGACAGACGGGGTAGCGACCATACCGTCTTAACTAATGTACAAGACGGTATGTATACACAAGTAGTCTCAAGTGGTTACCTTTATATAGGGAATCCTAGGGGCGCAAGTTCAGATTTCACGATTACCGTTTATGCAGTATATAGGGAATAAGAATAATTCCTCACTTTTAAATCTCAAATTAAAACCAGAGAAATGATATTATCCCCTTTAGGTTGACAGTGTGAAAAAGCCCATTGTTATAATGGACCTTTCACGGTGAACTGGAGGGGATTTTTCATGGCTAAAAAAGGGCAGACGTTTCAACGGTATACGGTAGAATACAAAGTAGAGGAAGTTCAACTTTATCGGTAGGTGTATTTTATGTGGAGTCCAAGTTCACCAGTTGAAAACTTTATTGCACAGGTGGTTAAAGCTGGTATTATTCAGGAATCGCATAAAGAATGGTACAGTGACCACTGATCGCTTAATTGGCTTGTATATTACGATTCAACAAAGACGAGGTAAATAATACATTTGTTCAGAAGTTGTATAGAGTGAAGTGGTATTTTATAAATGTTGATTCTCTTATTTTATAAAACCTAGGTACTCAATTAATTTTGAACCTGGGTTTTTTCTAATTATTGGGAAGAATGTTTTTCTTTAGCCCATTTTTTAGGAGTTTATTGATTTTGAATAACTTATTAGAGAAGTCGAATAATGACAGAAAATGTAAAACTAAAAAATTACTTTTTTCCATTAATTGGGTTATAATTGAGATGAAGTTCATATTGAAGTTATTAACATTTCAAAAAATGAGTTGCAATTGGAAAGCAAAACTAATCTCGCACATGGGGAATGGGTATCCACACCTACCAATGTTCCAGCAGGCGGTGATGAGAAATTCAGAGCAGATTCCGATGGTTTTATGACAGGTGTTGAAGGTACTATTTTTTATAAAGTGCCTGATGGTGAAATAGCTCTGTATTTTGATAATCCTTATGTAGGTTCTAACGATTCCAGTGCACATAGTTCGTCACCAACTACTCAAGCTAGGGCCATTGGTGGTAGTGGAGATTCTTGCGAAGTGACTTATATAATTTCCAATAAATAAACGATTATTAAAAAAACCAGCAAAGCTGTTTTTTAGCTGAGCTGGTCTTTTTGTGTTTATTCACCTTGTAATTCCTCTGTATCTGAAGAAAAAACCAAAAAAGAGTAGCTATAAACCCTTTTTTAATTAATTTTATTCCAGAATCGCGCGTTTACTTCTATTTTTTTGATATCTTTATATTCACTTGTTCTTTCTTAGAAGATACGTAGTCCAATACTTATGAGAAAAATAGCTGCAATTAAAAAGAAGGGAATGAAAAAGGTTCTAAAGCCTGACCGCATAGAAATTCCTCTTGCTGGATCAACTCCTACTAGTACTCCTCTATGAACTCTTCCATGAATATCTCTGACTTCTACAGCCTGACCTTGGTGTCTACATAGTTGATGCATAGTAACCCTCCTTTCAGAAGCGAATTTTACTTAGGTTCCTACAATAATGAGTAGAACAAACAATACAACAATTAATGCAAAAAAAGTTATCGTTACTTCTCACAGATCAAATCACGTAAGGGAAAATTAAAAGGGTCACACGGAGGAGAGTGACCCTTAATTAAGATTTGAAGGTGTAAAGGATAATTATATTTTACCCTAATAATTATGAGCACTAGGAGCGGTATTGGATTTAATATTTAATGAAACTAACGCCGACAATAATTAAAAGAATGAATAGAACAACAATTAGAGCAAATGATGAGCCAAATCCATAACCACCGCCATATTCAGACATTATGATTTCCCTCCTTTCTATAATCTATTATCTATAATATGAGTGGTTGATAAAATGAACTGCGATAAATATCTACTTAATAAATTTATTTAAAAAAATAAATATCTTTGTTATATATCAAGAGAATTAAAAAAAGGTCACTCTTGTAAAAGTGACCTCATAGTGTTGAAAAACTAAATGGTCAAGGGACTCTTTGTGAACACTACTAAGTCAAATGAAGGTGATTTCCGTTCC
>NZ_JBYTBB010000126.1:0-5558 GCF_058788755.1 Lysinibacillus sp. FW301-JW8 | reverse complement strand
CGGCGGTAACACGGGTTCGAATCCCGTACGGGTCATACAAAAAAGCAGTAGATGTATTTTACATCTACTGCTTTTTTGTATAATGATATTTTTATAGATACTATTTTAGGTTTTTTATATGACTATTTTCAGGATTAAGAGATAAGAAATACTAAAAAATGATAAAAAGAGAAAATCGGCCGTTTTACATCTATAATTCCAATATTGTTCTCCAATTCGTAAAGTTGAAATGATGAAAGTTCATAATTAATGTACATAAAAGATATTGTATTTCAAATGGCTCAAATGTTTAACTGTCCTATTCTTTTGCCACCTAATTTTTAAATGAATGGTGTAACGTGATTGTTAAAATAAATATCTTTTACAAGTTATGTAGGAAACTAAACAAAATAAATTTATTAAAAAATATAAACCGTCTACCTGAAAATAAGTAGACGGGTTGTTGTTAATTAAGCTCTGATCAGCATTCTTTCAAGAGAAATACGTGCTTCTATTGCAGTATGAGCATCTACTTGAATGTGATTATGTGGTTGCCCTTGCTCTATGCTTTCTAGGCACCACAACAGATGAGGAAGATCAATTCGATTCATTGTTAGACATGGACAGAAATGCTTATTTAAAGAGATAATCTGTTTATCTGGATGTTGTTTAATAATACGATTAACAAGATTCATTTCTGTACCGATTGCCCATGCAGAACCACTTGGTGCTTTATTAACCGTATCAATAATGTATTTTGTAGAGCCGGCATCATCTGCTGCTGCTACAACTTCACGGCTACATTCTGGATGAACAATAATACGCATATTTGGATGTGCTTGACGCACGATTTCAGTATGTTGAACTGTAAACCCTTCATGGACAGAACAATGACCTTTCCATAAAATCACTTGGATTTTTTCAGGAGGTTGCTCAGTCTCAAGCATATTTGTATGTGGATTCCAAACAGCCATATTTTCAAGTGGAACACCTAAATCATAAGCAGTATTTCTACCTAAATGTTGATCTGGCAAAAAGAAAATACGTTGTTTCTGTGTAAATGCCCATTTTACCATATCTTTTGCATTGGAGGATGTGACACATGCCCCACCATGCCGCCCAGTGAATGCCTTTATGGCAGCGGTGGAATTGACATATGTTAGCGGAATAATCGTATCGCCAAAAAGTTGCTGTAGAATGGGCCAAGCTTGTTCAGTTTGATAAATATCGGCCATATCAGCCATTGAACAACCTGCTCGCATATCAGGTAAATATACATGTTGCTGTTCATTAGTTAACATATCAGCAGTTTCTGCCATAAAGTGTACGCCACAAAATACGATATTCTCCGCTTCTTTATTAGCTGCTGATAGCTGAGCAAGCTGCAAGGAATCACCCGTAGCATCAGCAAATTGAATAACTTCATCCTTTTGATAGTGATGACCAGGAATAAAAAGCTTACTACCTAATTTCTTTTTTATAGCAATTATACGGGATTCCATTTCATTTTTAGATAATGTCCGGTAATGCTCTGGTAGTAGTGACGTTTGCTGTAATAGACTAGTGATGGACAAGGGAATTAGCTCCTTTCGTTTGTACAAGTGCACTAATATCAAAGGCTTTTACTGAATGTGTCAGTGCTCCAAGTGAAATCCATTGAATGCCTGTTTTAGCATAGCTATTCAGATTATGAAGTGTGATGCCACCTGAAGCTTCTGTAGCAATATGTGAGGGAACAGCTGGAAGCCACTGCCGTATTTCTTCAGGGCTACGATTATCAAACATAATGATGTCTGCACCAGCCGTAATTGCTTCATCAAGCTGTGCTTTGGTTTCAATTTCTACCTCGATTTTAACTGTATGCCCAATTTTTGTACGTGCAGCCTGTACTGCCTTAGTGATACTACCGGCAAAAGCAATATGATTATCCTTTAACATTATGGTATCGTATAAACCATTGCGATGATTGTAGGCACCACCGATTCTTACTGCATATTTATCTAACATACGTAGACCTGGCATTGTTTTACGGGTATCACATATTTTCGCATTAGTACCGATTGTTTCACGAACAGCTAAATTTGTAGCTGTAGCGATAGCAGACATGCGCTGAACAAGATTCAATATTACACGTTCCCCAATTAGTAATTTTTGAAGAGATCCTTTAATAACAGCGAGTTTATCCCCTTCATTTACTTCATCCCCATCTTTTTTATGAAGTGTAATATCCATGAACCGATCAAGTAGAAGGAATCCGTGTTCAATTATAGGTACGCCACAAAAAATTCCACTTTCTTTGGCGTAAAAAGAAAAAGACCCCTGCTGTTCAGCCGAAAAAATGAATTCACTCGATAAATCTCCAT
This sequence comes from Lysinibacillus sp. FW301-JW8, assembly GCF_058788755.1. NCBI lineage: Bacteria > Bacillati > Bacillota > Bacilli > Caryophanales > Bacillaceae > Lysinibacillus > Lysinibacillus sp. FW301-JW8. The sequence continues at coordinate 3,216 of NZ_JBYTBB010000126.1, read as the reverse complement.
CTCCTAAATCCTCGTTAAAAAATTGCTTGAGCATTTCCTCGAGCTTGATGATATTCATACAATGAATTCCTCACTTTCATCTGTCCTTGTTGAAAAATAATCCATTTATTTGCCCATATTGTGCTATTTAGTGGTTGATCAGAGCGTATATGGGCTCCGCGTGTTTCTGTTCGTGTAATGGCTGCATGTACCATTAGGGTGGCAACAATATGCATCATATAAAGTTCAAGATCTTGTCGATCCAATCCATCTAAATCCACTTGAAGAAGTGAATTTAATGATGGTAGTTGTTGTATGAATTGTTGCATATCGATAGGGTTTCTTACTATGCCTAATGTGTGCATCATTGTTTGCCGTAATTGATTTTTCGTAAATAATAATGGCATTGGATGTCGATGATGTTTAACATCAATAGAGAAATTATGTTGCTTACAACCAGTTTTAATAATGAATTGCGCCATTCTTTGCCCAAATGTAATTCCTTCTAACAAGGAGTTACTAGCTAAACGATTGGCCCCATGCACCCCAGTACAAGCAACCTCACCAATTGCATATAGATTTGAAATAGATGTTCTCCCCATGTTATCAGCAATAACACCACCCATTAAGAAATGGCTACCTGGTACTACAGGAATCAAACCATTTTGTATATCAATCCGGTTATCATGACATAGCTGTGCAATTGTAGGGAACTTTGCTTCAAAGTGCTCGATATTTGAAATATCAATAAATGTTTCTTGTCCAGCAGCTCGTTTATTATATAATGCAAATGCTGTAATATGACGGGGAGCTAGGTCAAGCTGAGCATGTAAACCTTTCATAATCGGTTGACGTTGTGCATCAACAAAGATTCCTCCAGCCCCTCGTACTGCCTCAGAGACTAGTCCCTTTGCCTCTCCATTACTCCAAAGTAAGCTTGGATGAAATTGCATAAATTCCATATCACTGATGGCAGCGCCAGCACGATATGCTAATGCGATACCATCTCCTGTATTTGTTTCATAATTTGATGTACATGTATAGAGGGCACCTGCTCCTCCAGAGGCTAGAATTATATGATGAGCAAGATAGCGTTTTGTTCCATTTTCTCCTTTTGTCAGCACTCCCACACATTCTCCTGCTGTATTTAATAAAAGCTCAAAAGCTGTTTCATAGCAATTTATATTGATAGTAGATGATAGTTGATTAAGTAAATAATTTATCATTATCTGACCAGTACGATCTCCACCAGCATGTAAGATACGGTGATAGCTATGTGCACCCTCTAAGCCTAGAGCTGGAGCTCCATCTGCCTGACGATCGACAGGGAACCCCTCTTTTAAAAAATCACGTATAATTTTGGTGCCATCTTCTATAAGTACTTCAACATTCTTTCTTTCATGATGATGTTCTCCAGCAGTCAATGTATCAGCAATATGAAATGTTGGATGATCTTCTTGACTTGTAACGGCAGCAATTCCACCTTGAGCACGATATGAGCTACTCATATTAACAGATGACTTTGTAACAATCTGTACCTGAAAATGTTCAGCCAGTAGCCGAGCTGCTTGAAGAGCTGCGATTCCACTGCCAATAATAAGTACGTCTGCCTTTACATCCATAACCATACCTTCTTTACAGTTGTCTTGACACTTATCTTTACATAAAATAAAAAAGAAAACAAGACCTGATAAAATAGAAAGGAAGATTCATATGATATATCTGGATTATGCAGCAACGTCTCCGATGTCTGCAAATGCTCTTGAAGCATATAGTGAGGTAGCAAAACGTTATTATGGAAATAGTGCAAGCTTGCATGATGTAGGAGGACAAGCTAATTTTTTTGTTGAACAGGCAAGAGCTGTTGTAGCAAAATCACTTGGAGTAAACAATGATGGAGTAATCTTTACTGGGAGCGGTACCGAAGGAAATCTTATATCAATTTTATCTTTAGCCTTAGCATCGAAAAAAGGGAGACATATTATTTCATCACAAGCAGAACACACATCCGTACATGCTGCGTTAAATACATTGGAAAAATTAGGTTTTACAGTAACTAGATTACCATTACAACAAAATGGTTGTATTCATGTGGAGCAAGTACAGGAAGTGATACGCGAAGACACGGCACTCATAACGATTCAACATGTTAATTCAGAAATAGGCTCTATTCAACCTGTAGAAGAAATTGCAGAGATAGCAAAAATGTCTAATATTTTCTTACATGTTGATTGTGTACAGTCTTTTTGTAAAATCCCGTTAAAACAGCAAGTGGATGCTATTACCATTTCAGCTCATAAAATTGGGGGACCAAAAGGTTGTGGGGCTGTTTATATAAATCCAAAGATCCGCGTTTCCGCATTAACACCTGGCGTGACTCATGAGCGTGGATTAAGAGGAGGAACATTAGATACACCAGCAATTGTTGCCTTTGCATCAGCTATTGAAGATTATCATTATAACAATCAGCATTTTCATGAATTGCGAAAATATTTCAAGGGAAATTTACCAGATACATGCAGGCTAATAGACTGTCAGAGTCAATTGCCCAATATTTGCGGTGTATTGATGGAAAATATGGAGGGGCAATATATTATGCTAAAATTAAATGAGGCAGGAATTTGTATTTCTACAGGAAGTGCCTGCGATATTCACAGTGAATCTGGGACCAAAGCAATTTTATCTATGGGCTATTCATGGGAGGCAGCACGACAATTTTTTAGGATTTCTTTTGGTCCTACAACGACATTTGAGGAAATTGATCAACTAAAAATGGCACTTTCTACTATTTAATAGTTTCGGTAGAAGCAATACATTCATTTTTAAATAAGCTAAAAGCTTACAAGCCATTAATATAATTAGTTGGGAATGAAAAATTCCCAACTAAACTTGAGTACTATTTTATGTTTAATTAAGTATTTTCCTCAAAATTAATTCTTCCTAACCTAATTGTATAGTTAGTGTAAAATAATTGTTTTCTTTTTTTTTAACAATTGTTATAATGAATAACAGAGTGATTATTTCTCTTACATGACAAAAATATCTTTTAAAAGTAATAAATTCTTTTTTTTATAAAAAAGTATTGCACAATGTGAGAAAACATTATACAATAATTCTTGTCTTGAAGGACAGGTAAACAACTTCAAAACAAAATACATAGGTCTAGTGATGATGGCAAAGAGGTCACACCCGTTCCCATACCGAACACGGAAGTTAAGCTCTTTAGCGCCGATGGTA
>NZ_JBYTBB010000125.1:0-6150 GCF_058788755.1 Lysinibacillus sp. FW301-JW8 | reverse complement strand
GTTTTGAAAAAGGGCTATACTTTTTAATTTGTCACCTTGATTTCATTGACATAATAGTATTTCAACAACATGAAAAAAAGTGATGAAAAACAATTTTGTTTTTCATCACTTTTTATAATCTATCGAATACTCATTTTAAATTCTAAAAATAATTCATTGTATTTGCCTAAGTAATCAGGACCTAAGTTTTTATATACTTCTAATGTTTCTCGTTGCTCTTCAGAAGGGTAATAACGTTCATCAGATACAACTTCCTTATCCATTAATTTCATTGCTGCAATGTTAGGGGTAGAGTAGCCAACATAATCAGCGTTTTGGGCACCTGACTCAGCTTTTAGCATAAAATTAATAAAGGCATGAGCACCCTCAATATTTTTAGATGTTTTTGGGATGACCATATTATCAAACCATAAGTTTGAGCCTTCCTCTGGTACTGCAAAGTCTAGCTCTTCATTTTCTGACATCATATCTGCTGCCTGCCCAGACCAAGTGAGGGCTACAGTTGCCTCGTTATTGATCATTAACGGCGTAATTTCATCACCAATGATGGCTTTAACATTTGGGGCAAGTGTAATTAGTTTGTCTGTAGCTTCACGTAGTTCATGATTATCCAATGAATTCAGTGAATGTCCTAGGCTATTTAAGCCCATCCCGATTACCTCACGAGCACCATCTACTAAAAAGACTTTTCGTTTTAATGAAGGGTCCCACAAATCATCCCATGAAGAGAAATCTAAATCACCAACAAGGTTTGGATTATAGACAATACCTACTGTTCCCCAGAAGTAAGGGACTGAATATTTATTGTCATTATCAAATGGTAAATCTAGAAAATATGGATCAATATTTTTTAAATTAGGGATTTTTGTTTTATCTAAAGGAATTAATAAATTTTCTTCCTTCATTTTTTCAATCATATATTCAGAAGGTACAGCAATATCATAAGCCGTTCCACCCTGTTGAATTTTTGTCATCATGGCTTCATTGGAGTCAAACGTCTCATAAATTACATGAATACCTGTTTCTTTTTCAAATTGCTTTAGCAAATCAGGATCTATATATTCTCCCCAGTTAAAGATCGTTAACGTGTTTTTCCCGCTTTTTCCACCACCAGCACTCAAGGCATCAGCAGCGTAGAATAATAGGGCGGACACGACAAGTATTGCAATTGTAGCTTGAATTAATTGCTTCATTGTTGTCCCTCCGTTCTTTTACTAGCGCGACTTGTGATGAAGTAATAACCGACTACGACAATCACCGTAACGAAGAATACTAAGCCAGAAATAGCATTTACCGTTAAGGAAATTCCAGCACGTGCCATAGAGTAAATTTCCACAGATAATGTACTGAAGCCATTGCCAGTTACGAAAAAGGTTACCGCAAAGTCATCTAAGGAATACGTAAGGGCAAGGAAGAACCCTGCAAAGATCCCAGGCTGAATATACGGTAAAATGACACGCATCATCACATCTTTTTTGGATGCGCCTAAATCTAATGCAGCATCAATTAATGATGTATTCATTTCTAACAGCTTTGGTAAAACCATCAGTACAACAATTGGTACACTAAAAGCTACGTGTGCTAATAAAACAGAAGCAAAGCCTAATTTAATACCAACCATCGTGAACAAAATTAAAAAGCTCGCACCAATAATAACATCAGGACTTACAATCAATACATTGTTTAAGGAAAGTAATGTATTACGCATTTTTGCATCTTTCACTGTTACAATACCAATTGCACCTAATGTACCGATAATTGTTGAAATTAAAGCGGAAAGCAGTGCTACGATGACCGTATTAATTAAAATAACCAGCAGACGGGAGTCCTCAAATACAGCTTTATAATGTTCAAGCGTAAAGGATTCAAAATTATTCATGGAGCCGCCACTGTTAAAAGAATAAAAAATTAAATAAAAGATAGGTGCATACAAAACGATAAAAACAAGAGCTAAATACACCTTTGCGGAAGCTGATAATTTATTCATCGTACGCTGCCCCCTTTATCCTTTTGTCCTGTAATCAGCATAATAATGACCATGAATAAAATTAGGAATACAGCGATAGTCGAGCCCATTCCCCAGTTTTGAGTCACTAAGAACTGTTGTTCAATAGCTGTGCCAAGTGTAATCACGCGGTTTCCAGCAATTAAGCGTGTAATCATAAATAGAGATAATGCAGGAATAAATACAACCTGTATTCCCGATTTAACGCCATCCATAGTCAAAGGCAGTACAACACGACGGAATGTCGTAAAGGCAGATGCACCCAAATCACGTGCTGCATAGATAAGAGTAGGGTTTAAACGATCTAAAGAATTAAAGATAGGTAAGATCATAAAAGGTATAAAAATATACACTGATACAAATACAAAGCTAATATCTGTAAATAGCATTTGCTTTGGATCAAAGCCAAATACTTCAATAAATGCATTTAATGGACCGTATAAGCCAAAAATACCGATAAAAGCATACGTTTTTAACAAAAGATTAATCCAAGAAGGAATAATAATTAGTAGTAGCCAAAGCTGCTTATACTTAGTTTTTGTTAAAAAATAGGCTGTTGGATACGAAACTAGTAACGTAAAGAAGGTAATTAAAAACGCATACCAGAACGAGCTTAATGTCATTTTTAAATAAACAGAAGTAAAGAATGCTTTATAGTTATCAAACGTGAAATTGCCATGTATATCTAGTAGGGAATAGTATACGACCAGTGCAATTGGTGCAATAACGAAAAATGCAATCCATAAAACGTATGGAAATAAGGCTGATTTCGATGTTTTAGCTTGCATCGTCTTCATCTCCATAAGCTTCTAAACGTTTGTCAAACTCTTCTTCGGTTTCATTTAAACGCATAACATGAATAGCCTCTGGATCAAAATCTAAGCCAATTTCTGTCCCTACCTCAGCTTTTTTCAAAGAATGGACAAGCCACTCATTGCCATCTTTATCATATGTGGATAATTCATAATGCACACCACGGAATAATTGCGTATCAACTTTTACGATAAGTTTACCTTTATCAATAGTTGTCATTTCTAAATCCTCTGGACGAATAACAATATCGACTTTTTCATTTGGTTTCATCCCTTGGTCAACACATTCGAACATTTTGCCAGCAAACTCTACTTTGAAATCCTCAACCATTACACCAGGTACAATATTTGATTCTCCTATAAAGTCAGCTACGAAGCGGTTAATGGGCTCATCATAAATATCAACAGGAGTACCTGATTGTTGAATTTGGCCTTCACTTAGTACAAATATTTCATCACTCATAGCAAGTGCTTCTTCTTGATCGTGTGTCACGAAGACAAACGTTTTGCCAAGACGTTGCTGTAATTCTCGAAGCTCATATTGCATCTCAGTACGTAGCTTTAAATCTAACGCTGAAAGAGGTTCATCTAATAAGATTACTTCTGGATCATTTACGATCGCACGAGCAATTGCTACACGCTGACGCTGACCACCTGACATTTCAGAAATTTCACGGCTTCCGTATCCAGCAAGATTGACAAATTTTAATGCTTCAGCCACACGTTCCTTAATTTCGTTTTCAGGCAGCTTTTTAATACGTAGTCCAAATGCGACATTTTCAAAGACATTTAAATGAGGAAACAATGCATAATCCTGAAAGACTGTGTTTACTTGACGTTCATTTGCTGGCACTGAGTTGATTTTCTTATCGTGAAAATAAACATCTCCTGTAGATGGTTCAGTGAAGCCTGCGATAATTCGTAAAATAGTTGTTTTACCACAACCAGAGGGACCTAATAATGTGTAAAATTTCCCTTTTTCTAGCTCTAGATTAATGTTTTTTAAGACGATCGTGCCGTCATTATAAGACTTTGAAACATTTTCAAAGCGGATAATTGAATTCGTTGTCATAGATGCGCCTCCTTAGCTATAAGTATGAATCCGTAGCGACAAGCAAAATCTTTGTTTCAGCATCATGTGCATTAAAAATTTGATGATGATCTGTCGCATCAAAATAGAGAGCGTTACCTTCACTAGCTATATACTGTTCATTCCCCAAAACGAGACGAATACGACCTTTCACTACATAAATAAAGGTTTCGGAGAGTGAGGGTTCAAATTGTTTAAATTCACCTTCAGCAGCAAGAGTTAGGAAAATAGGCTCCATTTCTTTTTCATTTGATGTTGGAATAAGCCATTGAATTTCATATTTTTTTTCTTCATCCGTATAGGTAGATTGATCTTCCTCTGTATAAACAACCTTTTGTTCAGGTGATTCATCATCAAAAAATTCCTTAGGTGTTGACCCTAACACTTCTAATATCGAAAAGAGTGTTTCTATAGAAGGTGAATTTAAATCACGTTCTAATTGGGAAATATAACCTTTACTTAAATCTGTACGTTCTCCAAGCTCCTCTTGGGTAAGACCTTTTTTTAAACGAAGCGCTTTAATTTTTGCTCCTATTTGCATCTTTTCCCTCCTAGAAGAAGTTTAGCAATCATAAACTTTTGAAATATGAAGTTTACTTTAACAAAACTTTTAGTTTACTAAAACCATTACAATTATACATAAAAATTTTAGATATGCAATTGTTTTTAGTGAAAAAAAAGAAGAAAAAATTTTTAGAAATTTAACATAAATCGCAAGAAGAAAAAGTTTGTTTATTCTAGAATAAAATTGTTAAAAATAGCTAATAAATAGGCTGTAGCCGCTATTCCATTTCGGGATTTGACAAAAATTTGTCAGATAATTTGAAACATGTCCCTTAACGAAGTTTACTTGTTTGAAAAACTACGATTACTCTGCTATCGTAGAAGACGAGTTCGCTAGTGCGAATGGAATATATACACTACATATTTAATCGGAGGGATTTATTATGGCAGAACGCATGGTAGGTAAACAAGCACCTGACTTTACAATGGAAGCAGTACTTCCAGACAAATCTTTTGGCAAAGTATCATTAGAAGACATTAAAGCGCAAGACAAATGGACTGTTCTTTTCTTCTACCCAATGGACTTCACTTTTGTATGCCCAACTGAAATCACTGCAATGAGCGATCGTTACGACGAGTTCGAGGACTTAGATGCAGAAGTAATTGGTGTGTCTACGGATACAATTCACACACACTTAGCATGGATTAACACAGACCGCACTCAAAATGGTCTTGGTGAATTAAAATATCCATTAGCTGCTGACACAAACCACCAAATTTCTAAAGATTATGGTGTATTAATTGAAGAAGAAGGTATCGCACTACGCGGTTTATTCATCATCAACCCAGAAGGCGAATTAAAATACCAAACAATTTTCGATAACAACATCGGCCGTGATGTAGATGAAACTTTACGTGTACTTCAAGCATTACAAACTGGTGGTCTTTGCCCAGCAAACTGGCGTCCAGGTCAAGCAACTCTATAATAAAATAGAGTTGAGTCATTATTTAACAAAAAAAGAGTCCCCACGACATGCTTGTGGGGACTTTTAAGTGAATTGGCGAATGTTAATTTACTTTACCTCGGATTGTAGTAGATTTTGGGAAGAGTTTTTGACCATAATCTAAAACATTTGAAGACAAAAGATATATTAGAGGAGGATTTTTATGAAACTTCGTGAACAAATGCCTGAATTAGTTGGCGCAACGACTTGGTTAAATGGAGAAGTAACAAAAGCAGAATTAGTAGGCAAAAAACCAACATTAATCCATTTCTGGTCAGTAAGCTGTCATTTATGTAAAGAGGCTATGCCAGATGTTAATAATTTCCGTGATCAATATAAAGATGAGCTAAATGTTGTAGCAGTACATATGCCGCGTTCTGAAGCAGATACTGATTTAGAGACAATTAAAGCAGTAGCGGCTGAGCATGACATTGTGCAACCAATCTTTGTGGATAGTGAAATGAAGTTAACAGATGCTTTTGAAAACCAATATGTGCCTGCATATTTTGTGTTTGATAAAGATGGTCAGCTGCGTCATATGCAAGCTGGTGGCAGCGGTATGAAAATGCTAGAAAAACGTGTAAATCGTGTATTAGATGAAATGCGAAATGCTGAATAAGAGCATGATGAAAAGACGAGAATAATTTAGATTCTCGTCTTTTCATGTTGTTGAAATACTATTATGTCAATGAAATCAAGGTGACAAATTAAAAAGTATAGCCCTTTTTCAAAACG
>NZ_JBYTBB010000124.1:0-6407 GCF_058788755.1 Lysinibacillus sp. FW301-JW8 | reverse complement strand
CGGACGCCCCCAGGAAAGCGCTCAGTCGGAACGGAGATCAACCTCTCGTTTTGAAAAAGGGCTATACTTTTTTATTTGTCACCTTGATGTCATTGACATAATAGTATTTCAACAACATGAAAACTGCTGACATTACATCAGCAGTTTTCTAGTAAAATATCTGTTTTATTTTTAAAGATTTGCAAAAATATTAGGCTTTCTATTTTTCAACGGATTCGTTTGTTCGATCGCATAGCCAACATTCAGAATGAGACCCTCTTTAAAGGCAGGTCCTATGATTTGAAGGCCTACTGGTAAATTGCCCTTAAAGCCACAAGGAACGGAAAGGGCAGGTAATCCTGTTAAGTTACTTGGACCAGTAAAACGAATGATATTGTCAATTAAATCAACCTTTTCACCATTTAAAGTGGCAAAATTATCACCGATAGTACTTGCCACTACAGGCAATGTAGGTGATATTAACACATCTACCTGATTAAATATTTGTGTAAACTCTTGTTTAATTTGTCGACGGACTTGCTGAGCCTGTAAGTAATCCACTGCAGAAGGTAATTCACCTAGCTCGAATAACAATCGGATATCATCACCAAATTCCTGTGGTCTGCTTTGCAAATCTGAATGATGGATGGCTGCAGCCTCTGAAAGGGAAGTAACCAGCTCAGCCCATTCAGCATATTGCAGGGAAGGGATACGAACAGTTTCAACTTTTGCACCCTGATCCACTAAGCTTTGAATGCTTGCTCGCACAGCCTTTTCTACATCTGAATCAACGCGATTAAAGAAATAATCTTCGTTGATGCCAATAACTAAACCTTTTACATCACCTGAGATTTGCTGACTATAATTCTCAGTTGTGACATTTACACAAGTAGGATCTCTATGGTCAAAACCAGCGATAATTTCAAGTAGACCTGCCGCATCTTTGACTGTCTTAGTCATAGGTCCAATATGATCTAGGCTCCAGGCAAGTGGGTAGCAGCCATACTTGCTTACACGTCCATGAGTAGGCTTTAAGCCAACAATCCCACAGGCCGAAGAAGGAATTCGAATGGAGCCAGCAGTATCAGTCCCTAATGAGGCAACGCTAGCTCCTGCTGCTACTGCCGCGCCAGAGCCACCACTAGAACCTCCAGGAATCTTCTCTAAGTCCCAGGGGTTGCGAACGGGTCCATAATGAGGGTTATTATTGGTAATCCCCCAAGCATATTCATGCATGCTTAATTTTCCTGTGAAAATCACACCAGCATCACGAAGCTTTTCTACGACAGTCGCATCATAGCCTGATACGAAGTCTTTATGAATCTTGGAAGACATCGTTGTAATTTTATCTTTAAAATACAGATTATCTTTTAAAGCCATGGGAATCCCGTGGTACATTCCACGATACTGTCCGTTTAAGATCTCTTTTTCTACAATTTGTGCCTGTGCTAAGGCCTCTTCACGATAAAATGCCATATATGCGTTAATCTTTGGCTGACTTTCTTCTGCAAAATCTAAGATTGCTTTCGTCAATTCGACAGGGGAAAGTTTTTTAGCCTCCAGTAAAGGTGCTAGCTCTTCAACAGATTTTAAATGTAAATCAGTTGTCAATATGATCACCTCCAGGAAGATTACGGATAGCAATATCAGCGTCATCGATAGCGATTCCTTCTAAATTACCTCGAAGCGACTGCATGCCTTCCCAGCGTATTTTTAATTGTTCAAGGTGCTCAGATTTTGGTGTAATTCCTTTGTTTTCTAATATTTGTTGAATAGACAAGCTCATTAACAGGATCCTCCCTTGAAAAAATAGTTTTTATCTAAATAGGTTTCCCTATTAAGAACAAATTTTTATAAAAGGTAATAAAATACTATTATTGCAAGCATACACTAATTATAAAATATATCAAATTTGTTATATTTGAATAGTTTGTATATTGTGAAAAATGTACTATGGTTAAAAATAATTAAAAAAGCTTACTTTTTAAGAGAGCATTGGTTTTGATTGATAGAAATATAGTGCTTGAGCTATCTCTTTTTACATCCTATTCACAGTATATTTACAATAAAGGGGTACAATAGATCATAATAACCAATTTAAGAGGTGCGAGAATGGAGTCTGTTGTGAGACAAAGCATAAAAACTAGTAATGTATTTTCTTATTTGAAGCATTTATATGAGCAGCATCAAAACAATATATTGTATATAAAACGTTTAAAGGCATTAAAGCAAATTATTCAAGAAAATGCTTTACATACTTATTTTCAACCGATTGTCGATATTCAGACTATGCAGACAATGGGGTTTGAAGCGCTAAATCGTCCAGAGCCTTCTCAACTGTTTTCAAGTGTCGATCAGTTTTATGAATTTGTTGGACAAACTGACTGTGTTTTTTTATTTGAATGCTTTTGTCGTAACCTTTCATTACAACGTTTTAAAGAGAGGTTACACGGAGATTTGATAAATAGAGATTTTTTAGTTTTTCTAAATATACATCCGAATGTTCTGCTAGATAAGAAATATCATAGCGGTGAAACCTTGCAATTATTAAAAGAGTTAGGCATTAAACCTCAGCAGGTTGTATTTGAGCTGACAGAGCGTAGTGCGGTGATAGATTTTGTAGAGTTTGAACGTGTGTTATCACATTATCGATCACAGGGCTATCGAATTGCAGTAGATGATGTGGGTTCAGGCTATAACAGCTTAAAAACACTTATTTATTTAAAGCCTGAATTTATTAAACTAGATCGCTCTTTAATTCAATTTATCGATCAGAATAGTGAACAGCAGCAGCTGGTGTCATTGCTGGTGGGATATGCGGAGCAGGTAGAAACAAAAATTATTGCAGAGGGTATTGAACGGCAAGAGGAGCTTGAATATTTGCATAAGATAGGTATTCATTATGCCCAAGGATATGCGATAGGAAAGCCCGCAAAGGAAATACATTTAGGGAAAATAAGGATGGGTGACCATGAAGATAGGGGAAGTCATTGAAACTGTTCCTTGTATTGATGAATTTGTGAAAAACAAAGAGGTGGATTTACTGTTTACCAGTAATCTATCATTGCGCAGTGTTGTTGTTGTCAGGGATGAGAGACCAATTGGGCATATTACACGCACACATTTCTATCAAAAAATTGGTACACGTTATGGCTATAATTTATTTATGGGACGTCAAAACCAACTTATTATTAAGGACAATCCGTTAATGGTAGAACATCATACGCCTATTACTGAGGTCAGTACAGTTGCAATGAGTAGACCTCCAGAGGATTTATATGATGATGTTATTGTTACACGGAATGGTCTATATGTTGGTGTAGTTAGCATTCGCGAATTATTACTAAAGCTTGTAGACACGCAAGTAGCTATTGCAAGCTTCTTAAATCCATTAAGCAGCCTTCCAGGTAATAAATTAATTGATGAAAAACTAGAAGAATCGTTGTTATTACCACAGTATAGCTTAATCTATTTTGATTTAGATCATTTTAAATCCTATAATGACACGTACGGTTTTAATAAAGGAGATAAAATCCTACTATATTTAACTGATATTTTGAAAAGAAATATCGTTGGTGTGGAGGACTTTTTAGGGCATATTGGCGGAGATGATTTTGTCGCAATTCTTCCTCATTATGATACCACTCCAATTTGTGAAAGAATTATAAACGAATTTGATGCTCAAATTTTAGACTTTTATGACCTAGAGAATTTAGCTACATTACAGATTCATAATAGAATGGGGAAGCTAGAGCCCTTTAAATGTACATCTCTATCAGTCGCGGTGATTACCAATCAAAATCAACAATTCACCTCTGTCAATCATTTATCAGATGCTGTGACGCGTGTAAAAAAACAATGTAAAAAGATCTCAGGAAGCTGTTATTTAATTAATGAATACAAAAAAGAACCCTACCTCGTTCATTAATTGAGGTAGGATTTTTAGTTTCTATAATTTTAATAAGCACTCCAACCAGCATCGGCTGCTAATGCCACACCATTAATTAGACCAGCGTCTTCTGAGGCAAGGAATAGAGCAATGTTAGCGATATCAGAAACCTGTCCAGCTTTTGGCATCAGTTGTATACCACGAATAGATTGTTCCATTCCGAATGGGTCAACATTTGTCATTGTTGCCGCAAAGCCAGTCTCTACATGTGCAGGTGCAATAGCGTTACAGCGAATGTTTTGTGAACCATAGTGAGAGGCAATATTTTTTGTCATACCAACTACAGCATGCTTGGCAGTTGTGTATGCTAAGCCTCCTCGTCCTCCTGTAAGACCAGTAATAGAGGACATATTAACAATTGTGCCACCGCCATTTTCAACAAATATCGGCAAAACTTGACGAATCGCACGCATCATACCAGTTACATTAATGTCTATTACGCGCTGCCAAACAGTATCTTCTACATTCGCTGCTGCTTGCATATTGTCACCAACTCCAGCGTTGTTGACTAAAATATCAATACGACCATAATAATTAATGGTACTAGCAATCATTGCACGAATATCTTCCTCTACAGCGACATCTACTTTTACTCCAAATGCTTCATAGCCAGCTTCCCTAAATTCAGTAACAGTTGTGTTTAAGGCATTGTCATTAAAATCAGCAATGACCACTTTTGCACCTTCGATAGCATATTTACGTGCTATTTCTTTTCCTATTCCTGCACCACTACCAGTAATAATAGCTACTTTATCTTGTAATTTTCCCATAAAGAAACTCCTCTCATCGTGAAAAAAGGTTTAGTGTTAAACTAAATTTATTATATTCCGTGTTTGGGGCATAATCAAAGAAAAGGAATCGTTTTCAATTTAGGAAATTATTAATCTTAATAAAACATACTTGAATTATAGGGATTATGGGTATATAATTCGATTTACATCATAATTAAGCATCTTAGGAGGATTTACATTGTCTACATTACAAATCATTCTTAACGTAGCTGTTTTGCTCGTCTTCGTTGGAATTTTATATTTTATGAACAAAAAACACGTTAAGTTTTCAAATCGTGTTTTTACAGGTTTAGGTCTAGGAATTGCACTTGGTCTTGGACTTCATTTAATTTATGGTATCGATTCTGAGGTATTGGCTAAAACGACATCTTGGTACAACATAATCGGTACTGGTTATGTGAAATTGCTACAAATGGTTGCTATGCCATTAGTATTTATTTCTATTTTAATCGCCTTTACAAAAATGAAGGTGGGTAAGAATTTTGGGAGAATGGCTGCATTAATTTTAGCAATTTTAATTGGTACAACAGCTGTATCAGCAGCAGTAGGTATTTTATCAGCAACTGTATTTGATTTAGATGCATCACAAATTATGCAAGGTGATGCAGAAACTCAGCGTGGAGCATATATCGAAGAAAAAACTTCTGGATTAGCTGCACCAGATTTACCAACACAAATTATTGAGTTATTCCCAGCAAACCCATTCCTTGATTTAACGGGAGCTCGTTCAACATCAACGATTGCGGTCGTAATTTTTTCAGCATTCTTAGGCTTTGCCTATTTACGTGTAGCACGTAAGGATGAAGCGATGGGCGCAACGATTAAGAAGGGTCTAGATGCTATCTATGCATTAGTAATGGGTGTTGTAACAATCGTTTTACGTTTAACACCATACGGCATACTTGCCATTATGGCACGTACAGTAGCAACATCTGATTTTGGGGCAATTTATAATTTAGGTAAATTTGTCATTGCATCCTATGCAGCACTATTTATTGTGTTATTAGTACACTTATTAATCTTAACATTGAGTGGTTTAAATCCATTTACGTATTTGAAAAAATCTGCAGAAACATTATTATTCGCCTTTACATCACGTTCAAGTGCTGGTGCTTTGCCAATGAACATTAAAACGCAAACAGGTCGTCTAGGTGTACCAGAAGGAATTGCGAACTTCTCAGGTTCATTTGGTTTATCGATTGGTCAAAATGGCTGTGCGGGTGTCTATCCTGCTATGCTAGCCATCATGATTGCGCCTACAGTTGGCATTAATCCACTTGATCCAGTGTTCATCATTACTGTGATTGCAGTGGTGGCAATTAGTTCATTTGGTGTAGCTGGTGTTGGTGGTGGTGCAACATTTGCAGCAATTCTAGTCTTATCAGCTCTTGATTTACCAGTTGCGCTTGCAGGTATTTTAATCTCTGTTGAACCATTAATCGACATGGGACGTACTGCACTAAATGTAAGTGGCTCTATGACAGCGGGTGTCACAACTGCACGTGTAACCAAAGAATTGGACACAGATATGTACAATAATAAAGAATTAGGTGCTCAAGTAGCGGACCTATAAAAATGTAAGAAGGAGCTATTCTCATTTGAGAGTAGCTCCTTCATGTTGTTGAAATACTATTATGTCAATGACATCAAGGTGACAAATTAAAAAGTATAGCCCTTTTTCAAAACGA
>NZ_JBYTBB010000123.1:0-6415 GCF_058788755.1 Lysinibacillus sp. FW301-JW8 | reverse complement strand
CTCGTTTTGAAAAAGAGCTATATTTTTTTATTTGTCACCTTGATTTCATTGACATAATAGTATTTCAACAACATGAACGGTAAGCATTAGAGCTTACCGTTTTTTTGCATCTTATTGGCTTGTGAATACAACTTACTGTTTTTCCATATACATCCTTCCATCTGTTTATTATGATGATTTCATAAAATTATGAGGTGGAGGAACAACAATGGGAATTTTACTATTACTAATGGCTGTGATTTTCGAGATTGCTTTTGCAATCTACTGCATAGCGACTAAGCAAAACCATAACAAAATAAAGAATTGGATTAGGATTGCTGTATTTATAGTATTTGTGTTACTTACTATTTCATCAGTGCTTGTCTGGAATTTTAGCTGGGTAATGCTTGCTATACTACTTCTCTTATTAGCCGTAAATGGTACAGTAACTCTTATCCTTAAGAAAACAAATAACAAACCCTACAAAACTTCTAGCATTGTGTGGAAGTCCATTATGATGATAATGACATTTGTATTTGTACTTTCACCTGTCATTATTTTTCCACAGTATCCATCACCAAAAGTGACAGGAGAATATGAAGTCGCCACCGCTACTGAAACATTTTACGATGAAGACCGCATCGAGGAATTTATAGACACGAAACAAAACAGATTCGTGAATGTGGAATTTTGGTATCCAAAAAAGGCAGATGGAACATATCCGCTTTTGGTATTCTCACATGGAGCATATGGTATCAAGGAAAGTAACGCCTCTACATATACTGAGCTGGCAAGCCATGGTTATGTAGTCGTTTCCATCGATCATCCCTATCATTCCTTCTTTACTCGTTCAGAGGATGGAATAGTGACCATGATCAATAAAGATTATTATTATGAAATCACCAATTCTAATAAAGAAGGTATTTACACAAAGGAAGAACTCTATGGGCTCATTCAAAAATGGATGAAGCTACGAACGGACGATATGAATTTTGTCATTGACACAATACTTACAAAAGCCGAAAGTGACAATGACCCCATTTATCAACATATCCATACAGAGAAAATTGGTGTATTTGGTCACTCAATGGGCGGTGCAGCAAGTGTTTGGCTAGACAGAGAGCGTGATGATATAAGTGCAGTAGTAAATATCGATGCCCCTTTCTTTAGTGAACTTATTTATAAGAAAGAACTGGATGATTTTATAGCAAGTAGCAAGGATTTTACAACCCCACTCCTTAACATTTATTCCGATGATGTTTGGAGACAGCTCGAAATTAGTCCCATTTATATAGCAAACAAACCTAATAATGAACACTTCAAAGAAGCATATACTGTTCATCTCCAAGGGGCAAAACATTTAAGCTTGACCGATTTATCGCTTTTCTCTCCTATACTGGCAAATATTCTACAACGTGGAAAAGCTGATATTGATAAATTATATTGTATTGAAACTGAAAATGAATTAATACTGGAATTTTTTGACTCAAAATTAAAGGGCATCGGCCAGTTCACTCCAAAAGAGACATATTGAACTCTTGTCACCATAAATTCAGGAACGGCACAAATATTTGAATAAATTTTAAAAGAGGAAGTCCATTAACCTGAATTGGACCTCCTCTTTTAATCTACTAGAATTATGAAATAGATATAACTTTAGTGTCTTTTAGTGACTTTCTAACTTTATCAAGCTCTTCTAGACCAAATGACAACTGGGATAAGTAATAGGGATAAAAGCCCCCCTACTAAAGATAGTATTGCATAACTTGCATTTGCCACTACCATGCCTGAAAGAGCACCACCTGAAGCTCCTGCGAGTGCCACTAAAACATCCATTTTCCCCTGCGTTTTTGCACGAGTGGAGGGCTCTGTCGAATCTACTATTTGAGCAGTACCACTAATTAAGCCAAAGTTCCAGCCCAATCCTAGTAAAGAAAGTGCAATGATTAATAGCACCATCGAATCACTCGGTGCGAATGCTGCTAATAAACCTGCGAATAACAATGTAATCCCGGAAGCAATACTCATAGCTGTGCGTCCGATTTTATCAACAAGTATTCCTGTTACAAGAGAAGGAAGATACATGGAGCCTACATGAAATCCTATAACAATGCCTACTTCTGTCAGGCCATGCCCATGATGCTTCATATGTACTGGTGTCATCGTCATGATAGCAACCATTACAATCTGAGTAAGTACCATAACTGTTGCACCGACTGCTAGACCTCTTTTATTGGTTGTTGGTTGGATGGATTGAGTATTATTTTCAGATGCAGACTTTTGTTTATGTGCTTCTATCCTTTGCGCAATTTCTAATGGATCAGGTCGCAGCATAATAAATAGGACTAGACCTGCTAAAATAAATGCTGTTGCTGATAAGAGGAATGGACCAGCTAATGCAGGAATACCAATGGATAATGCAAATTTCCCCATGACTTCTACTAAATTCGGACCTGCAACCGCCCCAAATGTAGTCATCACCATGGTTGTGCTAATAGCCTTTGCTCGTTGTTTATTATTTGCTAAATCAGTTCCTGCATAGCGGGCTTGTAAATTGGTTGCGGTACCTGCTCCATAGATTAGAAGTGAGGCAAATAATAAAATGACACTATTCATCATGGCAGCCATCACGACACCTATAGCACCTAGACCTCCTACAATAAACCCTGCTGATAAACCTGTACGACGCCCATAACGCTGTGATAATCTTCCCACAATTAAAGCGGCACCTGCCGACCCTAACGTAAATAAAGCGGACGGTACTCCTGCATAAGCATCCGTTCCTAGCATTTGTTGAGCTAAAAGAGCACCTACCGTGATACCTGCAGCAAGTCCTGCTCCACCGAATATTTGAGATAGACTAACAACCATCAACACACGCTTATATAGACTTTGTAGCTTTTCGGGTGATTCTATATAAAGTTCAACAGAATCTTGTGTTTTACTAAACATTTCATAGCACCTACTTTCTATTTTTCTCAAATGTTAAAACGTGACCATTTTGTCAGCCCATTCGACAACCTGAACACAGTCATCCATTGTAGAAATTGGACAAGAAGATGTTTCATCTAGTAATCTCGATTTTAAACATGTTCCACACGCCAAAAGCTCACCCTTTAATTCTACAAATTTATTCATTTGTACTTTCACATTAAAACTTGGATGCTCAATGGTTTCACATTCTACAGCTTCACCCATTAAAAATATTTTTACTTCATGCTCTTTCATTCGTGCAGCATTCGCAAACCTAAACGCATTCCAGGCTTTCTCTGGCTCTTTTGTCTCTAAAATAATACCTAATTTCATCCCTTATTCCCCCAATTCCATGTAATTATTTCGCTAATTGCTGCCATTCTCTAACGCCCTCTTCTAATCGAAAAGCATTAATTCCACTTGCCTTCAGAATTTTTACAGCTTCGGCAGACATTAAACAATAAGGTCCTCTACAGTATGCAACAACATCACAATTGGTTGGTAAAGATGCTAGATGCGCTTCTAATTCCTCAATAGGAATCGAAACCGCTCCCGGAATATGTGCTTTTTCATATTCTTCCTTAGGTCTTACATCTAGTAACAATACCTCCCCTTTATCCATACGGCTAGCAAGATCTGTAAGAGTGACCCCATCTAATCCAAGTTGATTATTTAAAAACTCTTCCCTTATTTGTTGAACCTGAATAAGTTGTTTTTCAGATAATGCATGGAAGGTAGTTAAAAAATCGGCTATGATTTCATTTGCTAGTTCATAAATAACAAAATTTCCTTCTTTTTTAAACATGACTAGTCTTGCATTAAATAGTACTTTTAAATGTTGCGATACATTCGCTACTGACATATCTGTACTTTTGGCTAATGCCTCCACAGATTTAGGGCCTTGTGATAAAATATCAAGAATTTCTAATCGTTTTGGACTTGATAGGCATTTCCCTATTCTTGCAAATTCTTGATATAATAAGTCCTTTAAATTTCGTTCATCAACCATTCAACAAACCACCCTTCAACTATTCAATTAATTTATTGAATAGTTGAATTTTATGCTTAAAAGCAACCTTTTGTCAAACAAGAAAGGGGTTCAGTTGACTTATATTAAAAAATGAAAGGAAAAATTATTAAACATATTTTCTGAAAATTATGGGAGGATATAAAAATGGTGAACTCCGTATTTTTTATCTTTCATTGACTTTATAATGAAATATAGTGCGCACTACTAAAAGTGGAAGGTTGAAAACTATGAAAACAAATCAACAATTAGTGATAAGTAATTTAGAGGAAAAACTAAAACTGTTTACTCATGTAATTTCTGGACAATTGATAAAGGAAGTTGACTTTGTAATAGCCAACACAGAGATTCCTACTGATACATTTAATATGTTATTAGCAAAATCCCCTACAATTCATAACGAAAATCATATTAAACAAGGAATCAATGATTTCATTGTAAAAAAACATCCTTTCAGTACGTGGGTGGATGTCAACAATCTAAGCGATGATTGGCTGCAATTGATAAAGGAATATGACTTAAAGGAAGCTGAACGAAATATTATGATGAATCTTGACCATACACATTATACCGGTCAACGAATTTCCAATCATCTTAACATTACACAAGTAAGCAATAAGGAAGGGCTTCTACAATATAAAGAGGTTTTTCTAAGTTTATTTGAAGGAACACCTGAAAGAGATGCGCTAGAAATTTATTTTCATAAATTCTCACAGGAAAAATTAGCATCAAATGCTCGAATGTTTATTGGTTGTATAAAGGAAATGCCTGTAGCTACAGGATTATTAATCGAAAGTAATGATAGCTATGGTATTTATGATGTGATGACAAAAGAAACGTTTAGGGGCAAAGGCTATGGCAGTGAGATGTTTCAGTTCCTACTCAGTCAAACAATCGATAAACAAAAGCCAGTAGTCTTACAGGCATCAGAGGACGGAAAAAATATTTATAAACGCTTCGGATTTAAAGAAGTCGGAGAAATGATTGTCTTTGAATAAGGCTTAGGTATGCCTATAAAGTAGAGCCCATTTTGACACAAACTCAAAATGGACTCTTACTTTTTTTCATTATTGTACCTGCATCACAACATTCTTTTTCTTTGAATAAAGTAAAAAAGAAATCGTTAGACTCACGCTTATAATCCCAAAAACAAGCCCCATTCCACTTAGTCCAATTAAATCAAGCATCATCCCTGTTGATAATAAGACAACCTGAAAGATGACAGAATCAATCATATTGCGGAAGGAGAAAAATCGACCGTGGAAATCTTTAGGTACTTGCTTTTGAAAAATGACCATAGTAGTTGGGAAAAAGCATCCTACTGAAAATCCAAAAACGCCAAATGTCAGTAGTGCAAAGAATTTTATATCTGATAATAAGAGCATTAGCTCCATTGAACCAATAATAAATGCTAAGGTGAAGAGCAATGTCCCTATTTTCACCCGCTCTGCTATCATCTTCAAGCCAGCTGCTCCCAGCATAAAACCGATGCCTTCAACTGTGTATAATAATCCTGAGATAGTCGTTGACTGATGAATTTCGGAAATCTTCATAATGACTAAATTAAAGGATCCTAAAAATAATGTTGGAATAAGCATTAGGACTAGAGTCATCAAGACAATAGGATGCTCCTTTACCATTGGTAGAACCTCTTTGAAGTTACCCTTTTCCTTATTCGCTAAAGATGAATTTTCCGTTTCATCCAACTGTAGGAAACTTGTAATAATAAACATAATAATATAGACGATAAATGAAATAATGTACAACCATTTCAGCTCAAAGAAGCTTAACATAAATCCTGCTGCGGCAGTACCAATAATCCTCGAAATTGTCCGTGCATTCATTTGCCATGCATTTAAGGCCATTAAATCATTATCCTTAACGATCATAGGAATAATTGATTGAAGGGCAGGCATATAAAAGGCTGCCGCAATTTGCAAGGTTATTAAAAAAAGAATCATCCAAATAACCGAATTTGTATAAAGTGCCATAAACATAAAAAGAACACTAATAATTCGTGCGACACTTGCCTGCTGTACAACAGTTTTCTTCCTCGATCGATCAATAATGCGTCCAGCCAATGGACCAACTACTAGACCCGCTAATATACCGCAAGAAATAATTAAAGATTTGTGAAAATCAGAAGGTACAACCTCTTGCATAAAAGCGAGATTTCCTATAATTCCAGCCCACAAGCCAAGACCTACAACAAATTCACCTAATAAAATAATCCATACATTCCGATTGTGCCACATGCTGTATCTCCCCTGCTGTTCCATATTCAATTAATATCACTCATCGTAACAAAATGAAAATAGTTCGTATATAGAAATATATAAATTTTTAAATATTTTATTTCGGCTCTTCACCAAAACATGTGCTTGACTAAGAGCCATACTGAATCCATTCGGCATTGCATTCTAGTAAAATTGTCTC
>NZ_JBYTBB010000122.1:0-7005 GCF_058788755.1 Lysinibacillus sp. FW301-JW8 | reverse complement strand
TCGTTTTGAAAAAGGGCTATACTTTTTAATTTGTCACCTTGATTTCATTGACATAATAGTATTTCAACAACATGGAAAACCATCATGGCCATGATGGTTTTTTTATCTTCATTCAGCAATTGTTTTTTGTAGCGAAAGCAAAGCGGCAGATACAATTACGCCAAGACGAAATTGATTTTTTTAATGAAACTTTTACCATTTTAATACGACTACTTCTATGAATCTAAATAATAAGGAGAGATTTTATGAACATGAAAAAGTTTGCGCCTGTAGCAATGACAGCATTATTATTTGGAAGTGCAGTAGTTCCTATTGCTTCAGCCAATGAAAAACCTACAGAGGCACCACAAATTCAAATTGATCCTGTACACATTTTCAACAATACGCATGGGACAGTTGAGAAAGTCCATGTTGGCGAAAAAATTACATATTACACGGTAAAAGATGGCGATCAAACGAATGTTTTAGAAATTACAAATGAAACACCTATTTTCGATAATACAGGGGAGAAAGTGAATCTTAAAGAGGGAGATAAAATAGTTGCTTATACATTTGCAAATAAGCCTCAAAAATTAATCTATCCGCCACAATTCGGTCCTGATGTTGTCATTGTTGAAACCGAGGAAGTTGGATTTGTTGAGGTTGATTATTTCTTTGAAAACTTAACAAATACTTATGATATTTTAAAATTAAACATTGGGGATAAGACGGAGCTTTTCAATACACAGGGAGAAAAAGTCACAGCTAAGGATTTAGCAGAGAAGCATCTAGTTGTTTTCTATACAGCTTCTACAAAAAGCATCCCAGCTCAGACAACACCTTCAAAAGTAATTGTTCTTGATAACAAATTTGCCATTACAGTAGAAAATACTGTTGAAGCAGAGATTGCAGCCATTATTAAGGCAGATTCATATGAAGTGGAAGGAACGAAGATGGTTCCTTTGCGCTTGATTGCTGAAAAACGCGGTTATACGGTGGAGTCAACGGGTAAAGGGGCAATCGTAACAAAAGGTAATTTATCTTACACAATTACTCGCGGCGAAAAAATATTTGGTATTAACAAAGCTTTACACCCACTTCATGTAGCACCTGCATTGTTAGAAGCGAATAAAACATATGTACCAATTGAATTTGTAGAGGAATTCCTAAAATAATATGTTTCAAAGTAAAACAGTAAGCTAGAGGAGGTATTCTAGCTTACTGTTTTTTCTTTCAGGAGTATTTAAGAAAATTTCGGATACTTCTTCGCAAAGACTTGAACATTTTGCTTGAAATGGAAGGTTTGCATAAAATTTTTTGCTAATATTAATTCATCTGAATACAATAATGCATGTCGAAAATGTTGCTGGATAAATTTTCGTGCCTGTTCGTAGTGCTTGTTGATAGAGATAGCACCGTAAATCTCTTCTTGATCCATAATATAAATAAAATCGCAAGGAACTTTATGCATGCGATATTTTAATAAAACAGTAATGTAAAAGGTCTTTTCATCACAGCGCTCTAAATCAAAGTGATGAAATAATATTTCTAGTTGGTGAATAAAGCTTGGAGCCGTAGAAAAATAATTATTTTTTATAAGAACCACTATCAACACCACCTTTACTAAAAATTATAAAGAGAATAACTTAAATTGTCTATCTTTAGACAGAATATTCTGTTATTTAAAACTTCTATTTGTTGCTTTGCTTAACCTAATAAAAATTTGTTACACTATGGTTGCCGTAATTTTGAAAGAAGAGAGCGAAGAAAATGAAAATTATTCACATAGATCAAAATTATCCTGAGGATTGGATTCGCGTATTAAATCATATTGCAAATTTATTTTTTGAGGATTCCAAGCTAAAAGTAAAGTCTGAAGGAGCAGACATGTCCGTATCTTTCGAGCATTATGTTACTGAGGATTTTTCTTTATCTACAAAAGCAGCATTAGAGATAGAGGGAAAGCATTTTACAAATGAATACCATATTAAATATGATACGCTGGCTGAGGGACGTGAGCTAAATATTCGTATTAAACGTGCCCTGTCTCATGTTTTTTTAGATGTGCTTGAACAATATACAGGGATGCAACAGCAATGGGGAATTTTAACAGGTGTCCGTCCAACTAAGCTTTATCATAAATTTAGAAAAGCAGGCATGACCGAGAAAGAAATTGCTGACATCCTTATTCGTGACTTCCGACTGTCCGCACAAAAGGTAGCACTCTTAAAAGACATTGTTGAACGACAATTAGTGACGATTCCTGATATCGATAACATTGGAAAGGACATAAGTATTTATATCGGAATTCCTTTCTGTCCAACAAAGTGTGCCTATTGTACGTTCCCCGCATATGCGATTGGAAGCAACCGAAAGCAGGGCCGTGTCACTACATTTTTAGAGGGGCTGCATATTGAATTAAGAGAAATGGGTAAATGGCTGAAGGACAACGATATGAAAATCACTTCTATTTATTGGGGTGGTGGAACGCCAACATCTATTGAGGCTCATGAAATGGATGCGTTGTATCAGACGATGTACGATTCCTTCCCATATCATGAAACAATTCGTGAAGTGACAGTTGAAGCGGGTAGACCAGATACGATTACTACAGAAAAACTAGAAGTGTTAAAAAAATGGGGGATTGACCGTATAAGTGTTAATCCACAATCTTATACAGATGAAACGTTAAAAGCGATTGGTCGTCATCATACGGTTCAGGAAACAGTTGATAAGTTTTGGCTTGCGCGTGAATCAGGTATGAACAATATTAATATGGATCTGATTATTGGTTTACCAAATGAAGGTATTGAGGAATTCCAGCATTCTTTAGAGGAATCTGCTAAGATGCAACCAGAGTCATTGACTGTCCATACACTATCCTTTAAGCGTGCATCAGAGATGACTCGTAATAAGGATAAATACAAAGTAGCAGATCGTGATACTGTTGCAGAAATGATGCAGATGGCACAAGATTGGACAAAGGAAAATGACTATGTTCCGTACTATTTATATCGACAAAAAAATATTTTAGGTAATTTAGAGAATGTCGGTTATAGTAAAGCTGGTGAGGAAAGCATCTATAATATTGTTATCATGGAAGAGGTACAGACAATTTTAGGAATCGGCTGTGGCGCTTCTTCTAAATTTGTTCATCCTGAAACAGGGAAAATTACGCAGTTTCATAATCCAAAGGACCCTGCTGCCTATATCATGACATTTGAAGATGCTATAGATAAAAAAATTGAGTTTTTAGATGAATTATATAAAATGTAAGGCAAAGGCAATCTGAGTTGTTCGGATTGCTTTTTTCACGCTCACAAGAGTGTTTGCTCTAAAGTATAATCATCTTAAAGCTGAAATTAAATAAATGAAGTGGAGGAGTAAAATGAAGGTCGTTATTAGTCCAGATTCATATAAGGGAACTTTGTCAGCCATCGAGGTGGCTAATGCAATGCAGGCAGGAATCATGGATGTAGACCAAGCAATTAAAACCGTGATGTTACCTGTTGCAGACGGTGGAGAAGGCACATTGGAATCACTTGTTATTGCTACAAATGGTCATTATTTTTCGACACAGGTGCTTGATCCATTAGGGAGAGAAATAGAGGCGAGATATGGTGTGCTAGGTGATAATACTACATGTGTGATTGAAATGGCTCAGGCATCTGGCATTATGTTGTTGCAGGATAATGAAAAAAATCCTGAACTGGCATCAACATATGGAACTGGTCAGTTGATTAAAGCTGCACTAGATCAGAGGTTTAGGAAGTTTATTATTGGAATTGGCGGTAGTGCTACAAATGATGCCGGTATTGGCATGTTAAAGGCATTGGGACTGCAATTTAGAAAAAAGGATGGCTCATTAATTGAAGATCGAGTGTCAGCTTTATTAGAGCTAGCCTTCATTGATAATAGTTGTCTAGATTCGCGATTAGCTGAAGCGCAGTTTACAATTGCATGTGATGTTGATAATCCTTTAATCGGAGAACGAGGGGCAACAGCTATATTTGGACCTCAAAAAGGCGTTAAAGAGCATCAAATTGCTTGTTTTGATACCTGTTTAAAGCAGCTTGCAGACATTGTTGAAAAGCAATATGGCATTCGATTACATAATTTCAAAGGGGCAGGTGCTGCAGGAGGAATGGGTGGTGCATTCATAGCCTTTTTAAATAGTAGCTTTTCAGCAGGCATTGATATTGTAATTGATGCTGTTCAATTAAAACAACATATAGAAGATGCTCAATTCGTTATAACAGGTGAAGGGAAATCAGATCGTCAAACATTACATGGAAAAGCTCCGTTAGGAATAGCAAAGGCAGCCAGATTAGCCAATGCTCAGGCAATCTTATTGTCTGGAATTATTGATGATACTGATAAACCTGCATTGTATGATTATTTTACGGTTGTTGAGTCTTTAGTAGATGAAAAGGTTAGTGTACAACAGGCAATGCAAAAGCCTTATGAGTGTATTCGTCTGAAAACCAAAAAAATATTTGAGTATCTCTTACAGAGGAGTGTTTCATCTTAGGGGAGATTTTAGCTGAAGAGAAATAGAGGGCAGTTCCAAGCTGCTCTTTTTTGTATAATAGAAAAA
Source organism: Lysinibacillus sp. FW301-JW8 (assembly GCF_058788755.1). Lineage (NCBI taxonomy): Bacteria > Bacillati > Bacillota > Bacilli > Caryophanales > Bacillaceae > Lysinibacillus > Lysinibacillus sp. FW301-JW8. Next base: position 2,429 of record NZ_JBYTBB010000122.1, on the reverse strand, counting down.
TAGAAAGGAAGTAAGAAGATGAAAAAATTAATAATAGTACTTTTTTGTATTTTTTTATTAGCGGGCTGTACAGAGGCTTTAAAGACAGAAAAAGTACCAGTAACTGCTGGACAAGAAATGCGTGTCCATTTTCTTGATGTAGGGCAGGGAGATTCTATTTTCATTGAGTCGGCAAATGGTAAGACAATGCTTGTGGATGGAGGTGTCAAGGGGGCAGGGCAGCAGGTGGTTTCATATTTAAAAGAGCTAGGTGTAAACAAGCTCGATATAGTTGTAGCAACACATCCTGATGCTGACCATATTGGGGGCTTAATTCCTGTGTTACAATCAATCGATATTGGTCAATTTTATGATTCAGGAAAGGTACATACATCTCAAACCTTTGAAGAAATGCTGACACTAATTGATACGAAAAATATTCCTTATCATGTTCCAACAACAGGAGAAAATATAGCGTTTGATGATGATCTTATTGTAAAGGTATTAAATGCTAATGAACATGCTACAGATAATAATGATGCATCCATTGTTTTAAAAATAGTGTATGGCAATGTTTCATTTTTATTAACAGGGGACGCGGGAATAGCATTAGAAAAAGATATGCTACAAAATGATATACAGGCAACAGTTTTAAAGGCAGGTCATCATGGCTCAAATACTAGTAGCTCGGAGAAATTTATTCAAGCAGTGCAGCCAGAAGTAACCGTCTTAAGCTATGGGGAAGGAAATAAATACGGGCATCCTCATGCTGAAGTCGTTGAGCGATTGCAAGCTGTTGGTAGTAAGATTTATGCAACTGCAGAAGCAGGAACGGTTATCGTATCCACAGATGGGGTAAACTATGATGTGCATTCAAAAGAATGGTCAGGAGCCATTGTTACAACACCTCCAAATACCGTAAGTGTAGAGATTGTTAGTAAGGATTTAATAGATGAGATTGTCGGTATTAAAAATAATGGCAGTGAAGCAGTATCGTTAAAAGATTGGCAGCTTATTTCAATAGAGGGGAATCAAGTATTCCAATTTCCAAATGTGACATTACAGCCAGGTAAAATTATTTATGTGACAAGTGGAACAGATGCGAGAGAAGGCCAAAATTATTTAAAGTGGACGAAGAAACAAATTTGGTTAAATGATGGAGATGCTGCACAATTAAAGAATGCGAAAGGGGAACTTGTTAGTGAGCTCGACTAAATACACCTTAGACCGTATTGAAGATGGCTATGCAGTTTTCTTGAAGTATCCAGAGGAAGAGGAGCAACTAATCATATTACAATCCGCCATGAATAAGCCAGTACAGGTGGGTGATCGTGTGTTAATTGAAGAAATTAACGACATTTATCATATTGAAATTTTACTAGAGGAAACAGAGCAAAAAAAAGCTGAGGTAAAGAGCTTGATGGAACGTCTGCGTAATAAAAATAAATAGTACATGACAGGCTGTGCGTAAGGTTACGCATAGCTTGTTTAATTTAGAAGGAATGTGCATAAAATGCCATCCTAAATATTTTGAAAATATGCTAAAATAAGCAGTATTAAAGGAAGCTAGGAGCTGACACAATGTCAATTAATACAATTATTTTTGATTTAGATGATACACTGCTGTGGGATAAAAAATCGGTTAAAACAGCTTTTGAAAAAACTTGTCAATATGCAGCAACTATACATAATGTAAATCCGATAGAGCTAGAGGAAGCGGTACGAAAGGAAGCTCGTACGCTCTACGAGGGCTATGAAACATACGATTATACAGTGTTAATTGGTATTAACCCATTTGAAGGTCTTTGGGGAACATTTGATGATCCAACAGATTCCTTCCAAAAGATGAAGGGAATTGTACCAGAGTACCGTACAGCTTCATGGACAAAGGGCTTAGGATCGTTAGGAATTAGTGATGCGAAGTTAGGTGCAGAGCTTGGCGAGCGATTTGTGGCAGAACGTAAGGTATCCCCATTTTTATATGAGGATACATTTACAGTGCTGGATGAGCTAAAAGGAAAGTATCAGCTCATTTTATTAACGAATGGTGCTCCAAGCCTGCAGAACTTAAAGCTGACAATTACACCAGAAATAGCGCCATATTTTGACCATATTATTATTTCTGGAGACTTTGGCAAAGGAAAGCCAGATGCTTCAATTTTCGAGCATGTTATGGAGAAAGCTGGCATTACAGCTGATGATGCCATTATGGTAGGCGATAATTTAAATACTGATATTTTAGGCTCATCACGTGTGGGCATGCGGAATGTATGGATTAATCGTGAAAACAATGCTCCAACTGGTACTGTTACGCCAACTTATGAGGTAGACTCTTTAACTGCACTTTTAGAACTTGTGAGTAAGCTATAAATCAAAAATGAGGCTGGGACATAACTAGCTTCAATTCGTGAGAAATCCGACTTTGAATTCATTCAAAGTCGGATTTCTCT
>NZ_JBYTBB010000121.1:0-7038 GCF_058788755.1 Lysinibacillus sp. FW301-JW8 | reverse complement strand
CATAGAGGCTCCATGTCAAGCCACTTCATAACAAAATCGCCCTTAAAGGATTTGTTCAAATTAGTGTTGACATTCCAAAATCGATCAATCAAATTTAAGTTCATTAATCGGTTATATAAAAAATTACTATTTGAATAGAGAATTTAAAGAAAAAACAGATCTAAAAGATGTATATTTATTTAACTTTCTATCCTCAAAAAGAGTAAAAGAAAGTGCTATTAGTGCCTATAAATACACTTTCAATTATCGTTATAATATTCTTTCACTAAGACAAAAAGATAAGATAGATGCTGTGTACTATGATATATATATACATTCCAGAGAAATCTATAAAACAATAAAAAAATATCTGATGGATCACCACCTAAATAACCATAAGACTTGTATTCAATTAAATAATGAACTAAATAGTAATGACTCTTACTGCGGTTTCGCTTTGGCGTTTATTTTTTGGAGGGAAGAATTTGAAGAAATAAAGTTATCTCAAAGAATAAAGCAAAGACCAGTTGAATCAAAAATATTTAACTTTGAGTGTTATTCAGAAAGATTTTCCCTTTATCCTAAAGGTATTTATTGTAATTATCTTGAAGATTTATTGGATAATTGTTTTAAGATCACTAAAGATTTTGATTCAATCGATTTAAATCAAATAAAAAAGATTGTAAGTAGTCTGCTATCTTATTTATTACTTGAAAGGTTCTGTGAATATTTAGAGTTAATATTATATCCTTCGAAATATAAATCAAACAATTTTATTTTACATGATATAATACCAATGCATTTGATTGTAATTGATAAGAATATACAAAAAACTACCATTTACTATCAAAATGTGTATAAAAAATTAAAGAATTTAATTCAGGAGATGCGAGAAGAAAAAAATATTTGTGGTTTTGATAAGAATAAAAAATATGAACCATATCTAACCCCATCACAAATAGCAATAATTAAGATGGATAAAAGAGGGACTCTTCCAAAGTGATAGTTAGATAAAAAAACCATTAAGAAAGTACTGTCCTTAATGGTTTTATATATGTTTTATTTAGTTTTTAAGGCAATTTAAAATATCTTCTGCTAACATCTTTGAGCCTGCAGCACCCTTTATATATTTCAAATTTCCTGAAGATAACCAATCAATCTCTTTTAAATTACTTAAAAGCTTAGTTAATTGAACAGAATCTGGTTGTTGAGATTTAATTGAATAATTGTCATTAATTATTTCATTCCCAACAATAGCCAATGCATTAAGACAAGTAATATGTGTCATCCTATATAACTGGTTATCATCCCACTCTTCTGGAAACAAATCTTTTATTAAATTAAAGTAAAATAAAGCAATATTTAGTTTTCGTTCTTTTGATAGATTTGCTAAAGCAGATTTTTTAGTTAATAATTTTATGATGTTGTATAGATTTTGTAATGTTACATTTTTTTCTTTTGTTCTTCTTCCGATTAATGTTCCTTTACTAAAGAAGGGACTCTCTGGCTTAAGTATTAAGTTTGTAGCAACCCAGCTAATATCATCATTATCCCTATTTAAATAGCGACTTAGTGATGTACCTATACCCTTAGCTTTTGAATTGATTACATCAAATAATTTAATTTCTTCATCCTCATCTAAATAATGAAAAGCCAAAAAGGGAACGTTTAATGTGCTATCTGTTTCATTTATATATTCACTAATCCCACCTAATCTATGCTGCCCATCCATCAATGTAGCTTTTTTTGTACATATTAATCTCCCAAAATTTCTTCTCTGACCATCATATGCATGAAACTCCCAATTTCCTGAAGCATTTAATAAAATCGGTGTGTAAAGTGCCTCTTCTCCTTGAGAAAGATAATTTGCAAAATCTTTACATCGTTTTTTATCTATAGGGCGTTGATATCCTTTGCCAGAAGGATCGTTATAAAGTTTGGAGTATGAAAAGTTAACTGCAATTTGAGATGAGACAAAGCCCTGGTAAGTAACACGACCGCGCATCTTAGATTGTAATACATTTTCTATTGCTATATTTGAAGGTAAGTTATTATTCATAATAAAAACTCCTTAATAAAATTTAATACTCAAACATTATAGTACTTATAAGTACATATATCAATCAAATTTATACTATATGTAACTGTAAGATAGTACAAACCTCACATAGTCTAAATGTGAGGTGATTTTGTGGAAAGTTTAGTCAAATTAATTGGTAGCAATATCAAAGAGATCCGAAAGTTAAAGAAACTTACTCAAGAAGAATTGGCTGAGAAATGTGGTCTCCAAACTTCGTATGTGGCTGGGGTTGAACGAGGAGATAGGAATATTACCATACAGTCCTTAGAAAAGATTATTGAAGGCCTAGAAGAAACACCAAGTAGCATTGTTAATTTTGATACACTAAATTTTAATAATAAGTACTTTGAAAAAAAAGAATTAATTATGATCTTACAAAACCTAGTAGAAGATAGAAATGAAGCTGAAGTTCGCTTAATTATTAATATTGCGAATGAAGTGTTTAAGACGTATGAAAAAAAAGATAAATAATCAGGAAATTGATTATACTTGAGACTTCAATAATCCACTCAGTAGAGTGGTTTTTTTTTATTATTTTAATGGATAACAATTGTATTTAGAAGAGAAATTAGTATAACAAATGGTATATAATGGATTTGTAGTGATTTTCCATTATTATTAGTTGGAGGGTAAATGATGCATATATCTAGTGTTTCTATAAAAAATTACAGAAGTTTTGGTGAAAAGGAGTTTACTATACCTTTGAAACCTTTTACTGCAATTATTGGAGAGAATAATATCGGGAAATCAAATCTTCTCAATTGTATTGGATTAATACTAAGCCAAGATATAACTATGTTTAAAAAACGTGTTTTAGACATGGAAGACATTAATTCACGTACATTAGATATTTTTAAAAAGTCAGTTGTAGCAATGCTACCTGGTGAAATGGATGCTGATAAATTGATGTTTCCAGAGGTAAAAGTAGATATTATTCTAGATGGCTTAGACGAGGATCAAAAAGCAGTTGTAGGAGATTGGTTTTTTGAAGGAACACTTTCAAAAGCGCAACTGACATATTTATTTAGAGTTAGATCAGGTTTTAAAAAATCAGAGTGGCTAGAAAAACAACTTGCTAAATTGACTATTCTTCGTAATACAGATGTGGTTACTGAGGATCAATTACATACTCATGTGGAATTCCCTATTGAGCAATATGAATATTTAATCTTTGGAGGTAATAACCCTACAAATAAATGTGATCCATATTTTTTAAAAATGCTAAAATTAGAGGTTTTGGATGCATTAAGAGACGCAAGAAAGGAACTTGATGCAAATGGGGAATATAAATTACTGTATCGAATCTTAAATAAAAACTATGAAACAGATTTTGTTGAGATCCAAACGATGCTTACAAGTTTAAATAAAGAGTTAATGAAAAATAAAAAATTAGTCTCAATAAAAGAGGAGATTACTGAATACTTGGATAAAATTTCTTTATCTAACCCGAAGGAAAAGAATAATATAGATTTTAATTTTGTTTCACCCCAAGTTAAAGAGATTATAAAAAAACTAAGTATAGTGTATGGTGAAAATCCTATATCTATTGAAAGAAATGGTTTAGGGAAAAATAATTTGCTTTTCATTTCACTTATACTATCACACCTTGCCTCTCAAACAGAAGATAAAACAGAACTAGCATTTAGAGTAATAGGAATTGAAGAACCTGAAGCACACCTACATCCCCATCTACAAACTCATTTAGCTAGAAATTTGAGCAAAATCAATAAAAATACACATCCAGAGGAAACAAAAAAGGATACTCAAATTATCATTACATCTCATTCGACAAATATTACTACTTCGATTGACTTAAACAACTTAGTTGTTTTATATGGGGAAGATGGGGAAACATGTTTTCATTATATTTTAGATGGTTTTTCTGATCAAAAAGCAGGGAGAGAACATATTACATATTTAAGGAAATATTTAGATGCTACTAATTCATCAATGTTTTATGCAAGAAGAATAATTTTAGTAGAAGGAATCTCCGAACAAATATTAATACCATTATTTTTTGAGATGAAGTATAAACAGTCTTTAGAAAGTATGGGAGCGACTATTGTAAATGTTAATGGAGTGGCGTTCAAACATTTCCTTGAAGTAATAAAAAACGGCTATTTCATTAAATGTGGAGTTCTTACAGATAGAGATAAAGGAAAGAAAACCGAAAATAGAGCAGAGAATTTAAAAATCAAATATGCTAAATCAAATCATTTAATTGAAGTGACCATCAATGAAGATACTTTTGAAAAAGAAATAATTAAATATAACAAAGTGGATCAAGGAAATGCAATCTTAAAGCGAGTCTTCAAATCACTTCATAAAATTAACTATAAAAAGTATGAAGAATTATGGGAAAAAGAAATTGATGTGGAAATATACTTTAGTGAGATTGAAGGAGACAAATCTGATTTTGCTTTTACTTTGCATGAAGAATTATTAAAAGATAATAATGGATTCGTGATACCAGAGTACATAACTTCAATTTTTGAATTCATAGTAGGTGAGGCGTATGAAAAAACAATTGGATAATACTTTAATAATTGCTGCTGCTGGATCTGGTAAAACTACAAAATTAATAAGCCTAATTAAAAATAAAATAGAGGTACTACCAAGCAATAAGATATTAGCCGTAATAACTTATACTAATGCGGCCACTAATGAAATTATTGAGAGATTAGGTGGGAATTCTACAATTCAATCAAATGTGTTCATTGGTACTATACATAGTTTCCTTTTAAGATTTTTAATAAAGCCTTATGGGAAAATATTAGGGTTTGTATCAGATGAATTAATCATCACAGAATATAAAATTGAATTAGAAGAGTCTAAATATCAGTTTGTTACCAAAGCAAATATTGAAGCACAACTTTCTAGAAAAGGTATAGTGACTTATGATTATATTGAAACATTAGCAAAAAAAATTATAGAAAATGCCAATGTAAAAGAACATTTTTGTAATAGAATTAAATATTTGTTTGTGGATGAATTTCAAGATTCTTCAAATGGTCAATTTGAAATAATTGAGAAATTGCGCAAAGAAAAGAAAACTCAGGTTATTCTAGTCGGCGACCCAGAGCAACGTATAATGGGATTTAAAAATAAAATAAAAAAACATCCGATAGACGAATTACAAAAACCGAATGGAAGAAAATATATTTTAAAACGATTAAAGAATAATTATCGGTCGAGTGAAACAATAGTGAAATTTATTAATAACTTTCATTCGAGTATTGAACAAAATTGGGCTAATACAGATATTGAATCGAAAAATGCGGTAATATTTATATCATCAACAAAAGTTAATACTATAATAGATGAATTTAATAATATTTGTGAAGATGAGAACTATGCTCAAATTCAGCCTAAAACTAGATTTTTTCTAGCATTTGAAAATAAATTATATGGCGATTTCCGAACCACAGCACTCAATCATAAATCTAAAGAAAATGTACCTTTGATTACTTCCATATTAGATTTTTTATCAGCATTTTTTAACGTAAAAAAAAGTAATTTATCCGAAACATTAGGATTAGATGAAGTTGGATTGAGAAAGAAGTGCTTTTTGCTATTTAATGTTATCAATCAAAAGCAACCAACTGATTTGGAAGAAATCTTGCTCTCGATAGAAGGTGTATTTAATTTCAAACGTGCTATTAATGAAGCTAAGGCACAATTTATTATCCAAGAAAAGGCAAAGAAATTTGTAGAAGCACTAACAGTTAGACAATCTGCACAAAGTATGGATTCCTTTCATGAAGCCGATTTGTATCAGGATTCTTTTTTAACAATTCATAAATCAAAAGGATTACAAGCAGATGCAGTTCTAGTTGTAGCTAAAACTGAAAACGAATTATTGAAATGGTTAGAAAAAGATAAAGATACACGGTTAAATAGCAATCAGGATACAAGCAGGTTAGGGTATGTAGCATTTAGTAGGCCGAAGGAGTTACTTTGTATTGCTTGTCTAAAGCCAATTAGTCTAGAAACCCAAATGTTACTTCAAAAATTGAATGTGTCTTTGTATCCTGTTTTAGAAAAGCCTGAGAAGTAATTAATTATATTAGAACAAGCGTTTCCAAAATACTTAATTGTAGTTTTATAAAAAAGTTCGATCATTAAAAAAAAGTTCGATTATTTAAAACAAAGATTGATAATTTATATTAAAATTTGATTAAACATCCTGTGTTGATATGCAGGATGTTTTTGTTCAACAAACGGGCCATATTGTTGAATAAGGATAGTTGATCTACCATGAAAATTAACTTCGGTAACTCCGTAAAAAAGGGGATGGCGCCTAATCTTGAATTTGAGTTGAATAGAAATAGACTGGCGAAATTTGCCCGATTTCTATAACGTTTAATTTATCACCTTGAATTAAATATCTTTTTTGACTTATAAGGCCAAGACACTTTCCGTGTATTGATTTTTTTAGGTTATTTAAGAAAAGTAGATATAAAAAGTACAAACTTTCTATTTTAAATTTCATTTTGGTATGTAATTTCCTTACTGTAACTGATAAGGTAATAATTATAAGCATTATCTTACTGAAATGGAGAACAATACTATGTCTGATAATTTAGTTAGTGTAACAATATTTCTTTTCAAAGAAAGAAAAGAATCCTTTATTGAACTTTATAATGATATGAGAAACTCATACAATCGAACAATGGAATTGGTTCATAGTAATATTAACGATCGATATGAGGATTATAAGCAAGAAGAGTATGAAAAGCTAATTGAAAAAAGTCGTGGAATGGACCCAGATGTTATTGATTATACAGAGTATGAAAGTGAGGCTGCTTATTGTATAGAACGAGATTATCTGATGAAGTATCAATTTCACTTTTCATCTCTTGTTAACTTATATCAAGTATTTGAACAACAAATACGAAAGCAATTGTAAGCCCGTATTCAAATAACGCATATAATCACGTAGCACCTCTCGGTACTATAAAGGTATCAATTAAAGGAGG
>NZ_JBYTBB010000120.1:0-7049 GCF_058788755.1 Lysinibacillus sp. FW301-JW8 | reverse complement strand
CGGAAATCACCTTCATTTGACTTAGTAGTGTTCACAAAGAGTCCCTTGACCATTTAGTTTTTCAACACTATGAAATCAAAACCATAAAGAGTCGTGGTTTTGATTTCATAGTGTATTATTAATAACGTATCATTCCTATGCAAAGACCAATTAGCACCAATAAATAAGGGGGTATTTTCCAACGCATTAAGCACCATAAAAACATGGCTGCTATCACAATATCTAACCCATTTTCAATTGTCTCTGTAGCAATAGGATGAAAAAATGCTGCCGCTAATATTCCAACAACCGCTGCATTTGCGCCTGCTATAGCCCCTCTTAATCCAGGGAATCGATTTAGCGCTAGCCAAAATGGCAATGCTCCGATTATAAGTAAAAAAGCAGGAAGAAAAATAGCTATTGTTGCTATAATGGCACCCGGTACTCCAGCAATCATCATACCTATGTAAGAGGCAAACGTAAATAATGGACCTGGGACTGCCTGGGTCATTCCATAACCTGTTAAAAAATCGGAAGAACTCATCAGTCCACTTTGTACAAATTGCACTTCTAGCAAGGGCAATACTACATGACCGCCCCCAAATACTAAGGCACCTGATAGATAAAACTTTTCGATCAACATAAACCATTCATGTTGCATAAATGGACTAATAGCTGGTAAACCAATTAGAAGTAGGACAAACAATATTAATAAAATGAACCCTGCTTTTTTGGAAATAGGTACAACTGTTATATGATGATCCATTTCACCTGTAATTTTAATAAATCGAAAGCCTATAAGGGCAGCAAGACTTATAACCATTACCTGTGATAATGGATGTATCCATAAAAGCACTACTCCAAGTGCAAACAAGGCTATTATTAAATGCCATATGCTAGCAATCAACTTTCTGGACATATCTAAAATTGCCTGTGCAACAATCGCAACAGCCACTAATTTTAAGCCATGGACCCAGCCCATCTCTATCTGCGTCGAAAAATATGCGAATGCAATCAGCAGCAAAACTGACGGTAATGTAAAACCAATAAAAGACGCTATACTCCCAACTATTCCTCCTCTTACTAAGCCAATACCCATTCCTACCTGACTCGATGCTGGACCAGGTAGAAATTGGCTAAGTGCTACAAGCTGACTGTAATCATTTGCTGATAACCACTTACGTTTTTCAACATACTCATTTTGAAAATAACCTAAATGTGCAGTTGGTCCACCAAAGGAAGTACAGCCTAATTTAAAGGAAACTAAAAAGATCTCCCATAACCTTCGCAACAACCTCACTACTTTCCATGTAATATATCATTATCTTACATGGTGTAATCGTGCTTTTAGATTAAAGTATTGTAAAGATTAATGAATAATCCAGCAAAGCTTTAAGAATTTCTTATTTTTTTAATTTTAATTTTTGAACCAAGCTCTTTTCCACCTGTAGCAATTGGAATTAAATGATAACTTTTTTCTGTCAAATATAGGGCATCGAGTCGAACTCCCCATTGTGTATATTCTTCATTTAATGGATACGCAGCATTAAAGCGCCATAATTCTCCTGATGTGGATTGAATATTAAATTGTATGGAATCATTCAATAGGGCTATGTCAGAATGGAAATAAATCGTTGTTGAAATTGGCGTAGAAACAACCTTGTCGATCGTTATTTGTTGACCATCTATAAGCTTCACCTTTTTTTTCACTGAAAAAATGTTCCTATCTTCTTGTAATTGCTTCTGTGATGCTTCTACTTGAAAGTTCCATGGCTCGTCAATCATCTTTTTCCCGTTCCAGTCATTAAAACGAATATCTAAATTTAATGTTTCATCCTTTGGTAATTCACTTAATTTGACACTGCTGTAAATAGTATAAGTTTTATCCGATTGCGCGATGGATTGCCCTCCATTTCTTACCGTAAACTCTTTTCCATTAATCAATACTTGTGGAAAGAAAAAAATTTGATAGTCGAAATGTGTATCTTTTTCTGGTTTAAAGGTAGCGTTTAATAAAATCTGATTGTCATCCACTATTACTTCATTTAAGGTCAAACTTCCAAGGCTATTTTCAGTGGTTTTACCGACAACTGTTTTATAGGTTTCAAAGTTTAATTCCTTATTAAATAAATAGTAAAGTACAATAATACCAATCATTAATATAAAAAATAACACTACAACAAACCATATCTTACGCAATCGACTACCCTTTGACTGACCTTCAACTAGAAGCATATCATTAGACATCATGTACACCTCATTTTTTAGAAAGTTATCTACACAAATGCGTTTTATTTATTGTAGTTGTTAAATGAACATTATATAACCTGAACGAATTAATGATTGTCACACCGTGTCCCCTCATACAATGGGTATTGATCAATAGCAATTTTAGAAAACCATGGAGAAATTATTTTTAAGACTTTTTTTGAGATCAAATGAATAGCAAGGAGGACTAACGCTGAAAAAGAAAATTGCTTATTTAGGAATTGTTTTATTTTTCATTGTTGTTTTAGCATTTGGTGCCTATAAGTTAATGAATGCTAGAGACTATCAACTTTTTGGTAAAATTACCTCTCATATTGACACTACAGACAAGGTTGTAGCACTTTCTTTTGATGACGGTCCAACTAAAAATGTCAACTCAATTTTAACATTACTGGATGACTATGATGCTAAAGCAACCTTTTTTTTAATCGGAAAGGATATTGAAGAAAATTTAGAAGAAAGCAAAAAAATTGTAAATGCTGGTCATCAAATTGGCAATCATACCTATTCTCATAAGCGAATGGTCTTTAAGAGCCCTACCTTTTACAAAAATGAAATTGAAAAAACAGACGAGCTTATAAAAAACATTGGCTATTCAGAAATCCCACCTGTTCGACCACCATATGGGAAAAAGCTATTGGGATTTCCGTTTTATTTAAGTAAAACAAATCGTGATACAATAACGTGGAATTTGGAGCCTGACTCTTTCTATACAACGCCTGATGAAAAAATTAACTATGTGAAAGAGTATATACAACCTGGCTCGATTATTTTAATGCATCCCATGTATGACAATACAGACAATGAACTGCAAGCGATCGAAGGTATTTTGCAGTCACTTTCTGAGGATGGTTACCGCTTTGTCACCATTAAAGAACTACAGGACAAATCATAGAATCTGCACAAGTAATGCAGATTCTTTTTTCATGAATAGCAGATTACTATTTAAAGTGTGTCGCTCTAATTATCAATCTTTATGATAAATAGTCTAAAAGTATTACAATTTTCTAATTATTATTTCATTTCAAAACTATTATTAAAATAGTAATTTTAATAACTTCCTTTCATCTTCACAAAAATCTCCTTCCCTCATTTTTTGTAATAATTTGCTTATAAACGCTCTAAAAAACCTTTTAAATATATATTTTTAAAAATTCATGCACCTTAATAATAATTTTCATATTTCCTCCAAAACAAATCGGATTATTCAGAAATGTAAAATAATATTTTTTCAGGAAAATATAAATTCATTTTTGTTATTTTATGTTATTATAATTTTAGAAAAACGACCTATTTTTGAAGAACAAAAAATAGAGGGAATATGAACTATAAAGGATGATGAATATGAAAAAAATTCAACAATTATTCCAAAGTGAAGATGGAAATATCCAGCAAAGGGAAATATTTTTATCGCTATTAGAGAAAATTGTTTCCTCTCTAGATGCATTAAAAAATCCTAATAAAACGTCTCTTGGACCAATTAAAGAGCGCTCCTCTAATTTTTACCAAGAATTAATGCAAAACAATCAAATAGCAAATACAGGTGTTGGACTCGATCAGGTTGTAGAAGAGCTTACACAATTGATGCAAGGACATCCTTATCATACGCGTAATTTTGTCACGAATGTTTTACCAATGGCCAGCATCCCCGGTATATTGGGTCAGTTTACAAATGCCCTCCTGAACGGTAACAATCTATGGGATGTATATGGACCTGCTGCCGCAGAGTGTGAAGTAAAAGTTATAGCAATGATGTCGAAGTTAGTAGGCTATGATTATACTAAAAGTTTCGGCTATACAACTTGGGGTGGTCAAGGGGCTGTATTTAGTGGTCTTCGTCTTGCCATTGCTAAGCAATTTCCACAGGCAAAGGAAGAGGGTGTTCCAAATAATTTATATTGCTTTGCATCAGAAAATGCACATTATAGCCTTTTAAAATCGGTGGAAGCAGTAGGTATAGGAAGCAAGCATTTAGTTCGAATAAAAGCGGGAAAAGACCATTCCATGGATATCAATGACTTACAGAATCGAATGACAGAGGTTATCGAAAACGGTGGAATTCCAGTCTATATAGTAGCCACAACAGGTGCTACGGATCAATTTGCTATTGATGATGTACAAGCCATTAAAGAAATTACAACAGGTCTTGAGAAGAAATATGCCTTAAAACCAATACATATCCATGCCGATTCCGCTCTGGGAGGCTTTTACGCATTTTTCAACGATTACGACTTTACTGCAAATCCTCTTCAATTAGAGGCAGATGTATTACAGGGACTAGCACATATTCGTACACGTATGCAGCATCTAGCAATCGCAGATAGTCTATGTTTTGATTTCCAAAAGCTTGGTCAGACACCATATTTAACAAGCTTATTCCTAATAAAAGAAGGTAACAGTCTACAGTTACTTGATATTGAGGACTTTGATACACCATATGTCGGCAATCGCGGTTATGGCTCCTACCATACAGGCTACACATTAGAGTGCTCACGAATGGGAAGCTCGATAGCTATTTATGCTGCTTTACAGGCATTTGGTAAAGAAGGCTATCAACAAATATTAGCCAATTATGTACGTGTTAACTTAGCATTTCGAGCACAATTAGCGGAGCATACATCAATGCTTCAAGTAGTAAATGAAACAAATATTGGACCAGTTACAGCCTTTCGTCTATATCCAGAAGGCTATAATTGGCACACCGAGCAGGCAGGTGGCTATAGTCAAGACCAAATTGAATATATAAATGCGATTAATGCCTCTTTATTTGAGATTATAGGAGAGGATCGAGACGAAGTATTTTTCGGTGATACAACACGTGTTTGCACTGTCAGCGCGAGTGATACAAAGCAGCAAATGCCAGTTGCAGTAGCAAAATTCTTTGCTATTTCTCCCTATACTGAAACAGAACATATACGTAATATGATTCATTTCCTGCAACAGAAGCTAAATGTATTGGAGGATGCTAAAGTTGAATATAATCACTAAATTCAAGGGTTCCTTACTCTATAAATATATTGCAAGTTTTACAATTCCCATTGCTATTATTTCCATCATGTTTAGTGTGGTATTATTCTTAACGTCTTATCGAATTATCGATAACTTTGTTATTACACAATTTGAATCATCTCTAGAGATTGTATCTAATTCTATTTTTGAAGATATAGAAAAAAATGATGCCATTGCTGCAGACAACGGGAATCATCAAAAATATGAACAACTACTAAAGCAATTAAATAGCACAGTCAAAACATACGATATTGAAAATGCGTATATCCTTTCTCGCTCTAATGGAAAGGAGCATATTGTTGCTTTAAGCAATAAAGACAATTATAAGGAAGATTATGTTTTCGATAAAAAAATGAATGCTGCTTTAGACTCTGGTACTATTCAAACAAGCGATATTTATCAAGATGAATATGGTATTCATAAATCTATTTTTATACCATTTAAAAACACGGATATTTTATTCGGTATAGATATGGATGCTTCCTTTATCTCTAAGCTGCAAACAGAGACACTTTGGATATGTATCATTATGACTGTGATTTTCATCCTATTTGGTATTATTGTTGCTTATTTCATTAGCATCGGTATTACTAAGCCAATTAAAAAGATGACGGGTTATGTCAGCAGGGTGGCCAAGGGAGATTTAGCTGTTGAATCTATACAAATCAAAGGTTCCAATGAAATTGCTCAGCTATCAGCGGGCATTGAAAATATGACAGATGATTTACGCTTACTTATTCAGCAAATCGCTGAAAACGCTGAGCAAGTTGCTGCCATGTCAGAAGAATTAACAGCAAGCTCTGAGCAAACAAGTGCATCCATACAGCAAATTACATCTTCCATGCAGGAAGTTGCGGCTGGTTCAGAAAAGCAAACATCCTCCATTGAAGAAGTTGAAAATCATATTATAGCAATCTCTACAAAGATGACTGAAGTCGTTTCGAGCGTCAATGATGTAGCGACTAAGGCAGTCAGTGCATCCACAATTTCTGAAAAGGGCAATATGACAATTCAAAGTGCGACTGAGAAAATGGCTGTCACTTCTACTGCTATTCAAGAAACTTCAGTAGTTGTCAAACGTTTAAGTACATATACAAATGAAATTGGTGACATTGTAACCTTAATTAACGAGATTACGGACCAAACCAATTTACTCGCGTTAAATGCATCCATTGAAGCAGCAAGAGCTGGGGAACATGGTAAGGGCTTTGCTGTTGTTGCAGAAGAAGTACGTAAGCTTGCTGACCAATCATTAGCAGCAACTAACAGTATTCGAACACGTATTGAAACCATTAAGGAGGAGTCTGCACAGGCTGTAAAATCTATGGCAATTAGCAGCAGTAATCTCGAGGAAAGCTCAACAACCTTTCATGCATCTGGTGAGGCCTTTGGAGAAATTTATGCACATATTACGGAGCTAACGCAGGAAATGAATCATGTCAATTCGATCATTATCAATATGAATCAAGGTGTGAACAGCATTGCTAACTCTGTAGAAGAAGTTGGCGTAGTAGCCGTTCAAGCATCAGGAAATATTCAAAATGTAGCAGCAGCGGCTGAGGAACAATCCGCGAGCATCGAAGAAATTACTGCCTCCTCTAATAATTTAGCGGAGATGGCTCAACAGCTTCGTCATATCATACAAAAATTCCAGCTATAAAAACTAAAATCGTTCTTCATCATAAAATCCGCTATACTTTCACAGAAATATAGCGGATTCATGTTGTTGAAATACTATTATGTCAATGAAATCAAGGTGACAAATTAAAAAGTATAGCCCTTTTTCAAAACGA
>NZ_JBYTBB010000119.1:0-7271 GCF_058788755.1 Lysinibacillus sp. FW301-JW8 | reverse complement strand
ACAATTTTACTAGAATGCAATGCCGAATGGATTCAGTATGGCTCTTAGTCAAGCACATGTTTTGGTGAAGAGCCAAAAATTTTAGGGACTTTTTGTATTTTTATTGGTGCAGATATATTACATAGGCAATTCCATCCTAATAAATACAAAAAAGATGACCAACTCGGCTAAGTTAGATTTGTTGGTCATCTTTTCCCCTATTTACTTCTACGTTGCTGATTCATACAACTTAATTAAACGATCAGTGGTCATTGTTCCATTCTGCAAATCCCATAAGTAAGTGTTTTGATATAACCAATTTTGAATTAGTCTCTGTACTTCTTATATACTATTAACACCCTACATTATTTTCTGGAAGCTCATCTTCTTTGGGAGCTCTGACAGATTCTATAAATCGTTTTTCAGACGCACCAAATTCTTTATAATTTACTTGTGCTTGATGTAAAGAAACATTATTGGGACCAATCACTTTATCTGGCATGTCTTGTGCCACTGCATCATATTGCCAATAACAAACTTCACAAATTTCAAAGTCACTCTCAACTGTGAAATATCCACAAGACGGACATTTTTTTATTGTCATTTTTAATCACCTTTTTTATTTTGGAGCGTATAGTTCAATCTGTTTTAACCAATACATAATTTTATCCTCTGTTTTAAAGTAAGTTGATATTCCTCCATACTTTTTTATAATTCCAAACTCCACTTAATGCATACGCTATTTCCTCAAGCTCAAATTCATCTCGCTCTAAATGCACTTTTTTTGTTTTTAGCATTGCATAGTGACATCCAGATCTCCTGTGAATAAGAGCATTAGCTTGCTAATATATTAGAACGAACATTCCTATTTCTGCAAGAAAATCATTAGATATTTTTACTGTTTTTTGTATTTTATTACCGTTATATCTACCTTGCTTTGTTATTGTTTGTTTTTCAAACTATATGATATAATGCCTTTACTGACTAACCTAAATAGGTCACTTGAAGCTGTAGCGCTACCGTACGCTATAGCTTTTTTTGATGATTACACATTTGTTCTTTATATTACGAAACTTTTCCAATAGCACTATCGTATATCAATTGAAACGATTATTTTGAGGAGCGTTATTATATGGAACAAAAAATACAAGCATTAATTGCTGCAACAAAAGAAAAATTCGGATTAACTAATTATTATTTACATACCTCTTCATTTCATAGAAGCTTAGACATATTTGAAGATACAACCTATATATTCACTACAGAATGGCTTCCTTCTCATGCTAAAAAGACAGAAGAGAATGATTTAAATCCACCAGGAACTGCAATTATTGACATAGATGTGCATACTGGTCAACTTAAAAGCATCTTATTTGTAGATAACGAGTCTTTTGCTGAAAAAAACATAATTGTCAGCACTTCCACAAACGATATTATTCAATGGGTTGAGGAAGAAACAGGACTTACCTATAACGAGCAGTTTCAGTTAATAGAAGAGGAAAGTGGAAGATTATTTTTTAAAGAATGTTTTACGGGTATCCCCGTTTCCCCATCCGGCTTTATTGAAATTAAATATAATCAGGATGGTCAGCTGACACTTTTTTCAGCCATAGGTCAATTTCCTCCTAAAGAAAAATTTAAACAAGATGTTCCTGCATTATCCTTAGAAAAGGTTGCAGATTTGCAAAAAAAACAAATAAAGCTTATCGAGTTCCCCTTAGAGAAGCAGAAGCAAATTCTTCCCTTTTATGGCTTTGAGGAAATTTATGTAACGAATGATTTAACAAGGACAATCCCCTTTGAATTTTTTGTAGATGACAAAATACAATTGCCCATCGATAAAATTATTTATTGGGATTCACCGATTAAGCAATCATTCGAAAAAACATCCCTTATCTTTGACAATGATGTCACTTTAGAACAAGTTATATCTAGAGAGTGTCATCCGAATTTATTACCAATTACAAATCTTGAAAAAGAACAGTGTATAAGCACCGTTTCCGATTTT
Organism: Lysinibacillus sp. FW301-JW8; assembly: GCF_058788755.1. Lineage (NCBI taxonomy): Bacteria > Bacillati > Bacillota > Bacilli > Caryophanales > Bacillaceae > Lysinibacillus > Lysinibacillus sp. FW301-JW8. Next base: position 5,284 of record NZ_JBYTBB010000119.1, on the reverse strand, counting down.
TTACGTCAAGAATACCCGAATGATACTGGGAAGTGGTTACTGACAACCCTTTATCGTCAGGATAACTATATTTATGCAACGTTAAAATATAATGAGCATTCCAATTTTATTTTCAAACGAAAGCTACTTGTTATCATTGATGCGGAAAATTTACAAGCAATCAATAGTATGGATAGTCAATTTATGTTAAAGACATTTGAAGCTTATACTACCGTGGAAAAAGGTACAATCACCGAAAATCAAGCGTTTGATAAATTGCAAGATCATCTTGAGCTTACACCTGTATATGTCTACGATAAACAATTAGCACAATATATTTTGTGTGGGAAATTAGATTGTGCATTTGCAGTCAACGCTACGAATGGCGAACTTGTAAAATTAGATGATTTATAAGAATCCTTTATATAGATAGGTGACCCCTTCCCCCTGTTGTTTTGTTTAGAGTGATTTTATAGTCACTCTTTTTTTCACTAAGGTACACTTCCTTTTGATCTTCTCACCCTATTTACGAACGTTTGTTCTTGTGTTAGAATACGAAAAAAAGGAGGTCATTTTTATGCAAACTATAAACACCATTGAATTAGTACATTTCTCAGAAGATTATGTAGATGTTTTACATGACTTTGATCTTCCCGAAGAGCAATCTCAATTTACGGCCCTTCCTAAAGAGATTTCTATAGAAATGGTTGGACAGTACCCAATTGTTATTTTAAGTGACAATGTACCAGTTGGATTTTTTGTTCTTCATGCAACAGAGAGAGTGAAAGAATACTCTAGCAATCCAAATGCTATGCTACTTACGGCATTATCTATTGACCATAAGCAACAAGGAAATGGGTACGCTAAAAAGGGCATGCTGGCACTGTCAGACTTTATTAAAAGAGAATTTAAGGAATGCAATGAGATCGCTTTAGTGGTGAACCATAAAAATATTCCTGCTCAAAACCTGTATTTAAAAGTAGGCTTTGTTGATCATGGGGAAAGAAGAATGGGGCCTATTGGTGAGCAAATTGTTATGAATTTACACATTTAGCTATTATCGAATTTAAATTAATCACTTGTGGATTTCCTGGCGATTTATGTGATTCCTCAAGGTTTGTTAACTAATTTTACAAAATCACTCATTATGTAAGCTCAAATGAGTGATTTTGTAATTGCTGCAACAATAGTTCTTCAACTTGTGTTTTTAACGCTTGGTTGGCGTAGCGTAGCACTTCATCGTTTCCTGCTGTGGCAATTTGCACATCACTAAAATATTCATCGATGCGATGCCACCCCACTACTCGTATTTGCTGCTGAGCTAGTTGACGTTTTAGCTGGAAATAATCCTTTCGTAAATTCTTTAACAAGGCATCCATTAAAGGTAAAAAAACAAGCTTCATTTTAAAGTACTCTGCCCGTTTGTAATCCTGCTGCAATGATTTTACAGCTAAATCCAATAAAATATATTGATGCAGTAAACTTCGTTGTTCACCGTTAATCATTATAATCATCTTCTAGATGTGCGGCATAAATTTTACGTAAAGGGATATGCTTTGTGTTTGTAATTGTTTCTAATAATAGCTCTTGATTCTCCTCATCAATAGCTTGAATGACCCCACTCCACTGCAAATAGTTAGCGTTCTCCCATACAGTTAACATAATATCTTTATTTTCCATTAAAGCACGCTCTATGCTTTGTTGTAATTCTTCCAGCTCCCATTCAGCAAGTTCACGTGGCAACTCAACATAGCTCTCTTGTTTCCATTCTTTCAGAAGCTTCAGATGCTCTGGTAACATCATCGCCGTCCATTTAATATTTCCTCTATCTCGTATCATCTCATTCACTCCTTATGCTAAATGCCCACCTACTAAACGATTTCGTGTGATAGCTGTACCCGCCTTTGTATAAGAAGCTGCCCTTAATAAGGCTATTGCTCCATATTTTCTGCGGATTGCATCCATAACATGACCAATGATCTGTCGCTGCTCCTTATGTGCATCAAATAAGTCCAATTGGATACTGCGTTCCGGTTCCAAATTCGTTATTCTAACAGACAATTGACGTGCTGGTTCACCCGCAAAATACTCATCCAGTAATTCAAGACAAGTTTGATACATGACAAGCGTTTCACTTGTTGGTACCTCAATCGTTCGAGAGCGATGAAACCCTTTTGTCATCGCATTGCGGCTATAGGAAAGCCCTAAGCTGATTGTGCGACCAACATATCCTGCTTCACGCGTTCGCCGCATTACATCTTCACACATTTCCAGTAGCACAACCGCAATCTCTTTTCGGGTATGATAATCTCTCATTAACATTTGTCCTTTCCCAAAGCTTAACGCTGCATTCGTTACTAAAGGCTCTCCTAACGAGGAAAGATCAATTCCCCATGCATGGTAATATAATTGATTGCCCATAATACCAAAACGTTTTTCTAATTCCTTTAAATCTGCGTTTGCTAGCCCTCCAACTGTTTGTATACCCATTGCATGTAAGCTCCGTTCCATCTGTTTGCCAATACCCCACATTTCGGACAATGGTCGTACTGGCCAAAGCTTTTTTGGAACATCTTCATAGCTCCACTTAGCAAAGCCAGATTTTTTGGCCTCTAAATCTAATGCTAATTTAGCCATTAGCATATTGGGTCCCATACCGATTGCGGAGGGGATGCGAAATTGCTCGTAAATCGCTTGTTGAATCGTTTTAGCTGCTTGCTCAGGAGAGCCCCAAAGCTTTTCTGTACCTGTTAAATCTACAAAGCTTTCATCGACACTATAGACATGAATCGCCTCAGCAGGGACATACTTAGCTATAAGTCGAGTAATCTCCATTGACATTTCTAGAAAAAATGACATTTTCGGTTCAAAAAGCTTAATATCTGGATGCTTAGGAATCTCATAACGTCTATTTCCTGTTTTGATTTTAAATTTTTCCTTCATCATTGGTGAAGCTGCAAGTACGATACTACCTGGCTGTTCAAAATTACCTATAACGGCAATAGGAACTTTCAAAACATCTAAACCCTCTAGCACGGCAATACAGCTAGCATAAAAACATTTCATATCAATACAAAAAATGTCCCTATGTGGTAGAGCGTCATAATTCATATAACCTCACGCTTTCCACGTGCAGCGGGCATTATCGCTAGAACATTGTTAATCATAAATGTGCGTTTTGCTCGCCTTGTAAAGCAGAATGCTGTAAATGAATCACCAGCAAGCTTGATGATCTTTATACGCCTTTTCGTAATGGCACCAGACTGGGATATATACATCATGCTGACTATTTGTTGACGTTGCATTGCCTTTATTAACTGTTCTTTCACCTTTACTTTCCTCCCCAAAAATCAAGTGAGTCTAACAAAGCTGCCCCTGACACAGAACGAATGTTTGTGTTTTTATTATACGCACACACGTTCTTAATTAGAAGTGGTAATTTTAGCTAATTTGGACTTTAACATGGAAACTAAACATAGGCTTTTGTTTAAGCCTAAAATGACTTTGTACATATGCTTATGATGAGTGTTTCATTTTGATTTAGAAGGGATGTCATTATTAGCTCAACAATTGATTATACGTCACCATCCACACAGTTCACTTTTGACGTCAATAAAAGTACGCTGTTTAAAAAAGATAATCGAAATTATATAAATGTTCTTGGAATAGAACAATTAAATACATTGGAAAATGTGTCCTTGCTTGATATTTTTCTAAGTAGGGACAATGTAATTGAACCACATTATCATCAAAATGCAGGAGAGCTTGTATATTGTATTGCTGGTGCTGCTATCGTATCCATACTTAATCCTTTTACTAAGAAGCTTCAAAACTATCCTATAAAACCGGGCCAAGTTGCAAATGTACCTCAAGGCTGGTGGCATTATGAGGTAGCTACTGAGGATGACACGCATCTACTAGCTATTTTTGATGCCCCGACTCCTGAGGTTATTTTAGGTTCAGATATATTGAGATTTACACCTTCCAATATTATGGCTCACACTTATTGCTTAGATGAAAATCTATGGAAAAAAGCAATAGCACCAGTTGTACCATCGACATATATTGGACCAGCCAAAGACTGTAATCGTGTAAAATCAACTTCTGATAAACCAAAAGATTCTCATCATCATAAACACAAGTATCAGTATCCACAGTACACAAATCCGTATTCATGCCCGCACCGCAGCCCATATATGTATCCATATGGCCCCTATTACTAATTAATAGACAGTAGCACTCAATGTTGATCAACTTTTATCGCATAAAAATAGATAAAAGGGAAACCATATATAGTAAAGTCATCGCTTTGTTTTTACTAAATGAGGTGTAAAGAATGGAATTATTTCCACTGATCCATACAAATTTTTGGGATGCTGTGATAGCCGTTCCAGCCGTTTTACTTATTACACAGCTAATTAAGGTATTTATGCATGTTCAGCCTAAATATGTTCCAGTAATTGCCCTTGCTATTGGCTTGATTATTTCTATCTTTATAAGCCATCGACATAGCCTTCTTGCCGGTGTATTTATGGGCTTTTTTTATGGGTATGCAGCAATTGGAAACTTTGCCGCATTGAAAACAACCATTAATAGCTATAAAAATAAGAAGAAAAATAACCTTTTAATGTAAAAAATGATTAAAATTCCAATTTAAAACACATCCTACTTTTAAATAAATACAATGAGAATTAGGAAGTGTAATTATGGAATTGGTAAATAATAATTTAGAGTCATTACGTTTTAAGGAAATTTTTCAGATTTGGACACAGCTTGGCGTTAATAATAGCTATATAGCGTCCAATCATGCATTTTTTAAGCATGCTACCGATAAAAATCTGAAGGTGATTATCGTAGAATTTATTCAATGTTTAAAAGAGGAAAATAAACAATTACAAGCCTTATTAAAGGACAATGGCGTGCTTACCCCTTCTGCATCCATTGACTATAAAAAGTTAAAAATGGGAGATATACGTGGGAAAACTGCTATCAATGATACCGAAATCAGTGCCATCCTATCGATGAATATTGCTTCCTCTGTTATTTCAGTTAGCCAATCTTTTGAAAAAGCTGTAAAAAAGAAATATGTGTCAAAGTATGGTGAGCTTCATATGAGATATGCCATACTGGGTGCAAAGCTCATACAGTTAAGTAAGGACAAAGGCTGGTTACTAGCTCCAGCTACAAATAGATAAAACAAGCTCTCGTTTCAAAAAAACGAGAGCTTGTCATAGTGTTGAAAAACTAAATGGTCAAGGGACTCTTTGTGAACACTACTAAGTCAAATGAAGGTGATTTCCGTTCC
>NZ_JBYTBB010000118.1:0-7433 GCF_058788755.1 Lysinibacillus sp. FW301-JW8 | reverse complement strand
CAGTTCCTACTGCCAAGTCTGTAGTGGACTTTCACCACCTAGTTGTTGCGCATGCCGGGCACACACACTATGAAAAGGTATGTCCATTGCGGACATACCTTTTTTCTTGATTCAGCAATCTTTTCTGTGCGAAAGCGCAGCGTCAGCAACAAATCTTTACTGTGCGAAAGCGTAGCGACAGCAACAAATCTTTACTGTGCGAAAGCGTAGCGACAGCAACAAATCTTTACTGTGCCGAAAGAGAAGCGTCAGATACAGAATAAACCCACCTTTATAAGTAGCGAAATGAATGCTATTTTCTTCTATTCAGAGGGCAGACAAACGCCCACTGAAATAGAGGAACTCAGGTGGATGTCATAGATTTTGAGGAGGGGCTTTTCGAATGAGCTCGAAAAAATCCGAACGCATTTAAGTTGAGGCGTGATTGATTTCAGGTAAATGCGTTTGTTCATTGTATGTAACGCCCACACTCGCTATAATTTTCTTAAAAACAATGGGGGTATAGGCATATGCGTTTAATTTCAATTTGTCCTAGTAATACAGAGCTAGTAGCTTATTTGGGCTTGCTGGATCAGCTTGTTGGCGTAGATGATTTTTCTGATTGGCCATTAGCAGTGAAAGACTTGCCTCAGCTTGGACCAGATTTATCGATTAATATGGATGCATTAGAGGCATTACAGCCGGATCTTGTACTCGCATCTTTAAGTGTCCCTGGCATGGAAAAGAATGTTGAAGCATTACAAGCTAGAAATATACCACACATCGTGTTTAATGCTAATTCCTTAGAGGAAATTGCACAGGATCTTCATACATTAGGAAAAGCCTGCGGTGTTGAGGACCGCGCTAAAAACATAGCTGAGAGTTATTTACAATGCATTGAACACTTACGTTCAATTGCCCAAACAGTTGCTAAAAGACCTACACTCTATTGGGAATGGTGGCCAAATCCTATTTTTACAGCAGGGAAATTAAACTGGCTAACTGAAATTAGTGTCATTGCTGGTGGTCAAAATTGTTTTCAGGATGTAGCATTAGCAAATGTGCAAACTGATTGGACAGATGTAGTACAACGAAATCCTGATTATATTTTGATGGCTTGGGTAGGTGTTGCCTTTGAGCGAATTCAACCTGCAAATTTATTGAAACGTCCTCATGCACAGGAGCTACAAGCCGTTCAAATGAAACAACTTCATGTGATGGAGGAATGGCTTTATTGTCGCCCATCACCGCGTCTACTAGAGGGAGCATTAAAGCTCGCTAAATTACTTCATCCTGAGAAATATGAAGATGTAAAACTTCCAATTTTCTTAAATAATTGAAGCAAAATATCCTTTATTAGAGGGCACAGGGAAAACTAGGTGTACTACAAAAGACTATATGATGAGTTATTATAGAACTTACAAACTTAACGTTTAAGAGTGTACAGGGAAATTAAGGAAAATCATAAGTCCAAATCCTCTACTGCCGATGAAGAAATTTAAGAAAAAGTCGATTTGCACACAGAACTGTGATGCAAATCGACTTTTTCAGTGCCTTCTATTTTAAAGAGGTTCTATTTATTAATTATACAAACTTCACCATATGGTATTTTTTCTTACCGCGACGAACAATGCTAAATGCGTCCTCTAAACGATCCTTACTATCAATTACATAATCTAAATCAGTGACCTTTTCACCGTTCACACTAATCGCTCCATTCGTTACATCCTCACGAGCCTGACGTTTCGAAGGTGAAATAGCCGCTTCCACAAGTAAGTCCACAATGTTTTTATCTTCTTTCACCATTTCAATAGAAGGAACATCTTTAAAAGCATCCTTCATTTCCTCAGCAGAAAGTGCTTTTAAATCTCCTGAAAATAATGCAGCTGTAATGCGGATTGCTTGATCTAATGCTTCCTGACCATGAATTAAGCGAGTCATTTCTTCAGCTAGTGCTTTTTGTGCCTTACGTAAATGTGGTTCCTCTTCTACAGATACAGCCAATGCTTCAATTTCTTCACGAGAAAGGAATGTGAAGATTTTTAAGTATTTTACAACATCTGCATCTGCCGCATTAATCCAGAATTGGTAGAACTCATAAGGAGATGTTTTTTGACCATCCAACCATACAGCTCCACCCGCTGTTTTACCAAATTTCGTACCATCAGCTTTTGTTACTAATGGAATTGTAATCCCAAATGCTTTGGTTTCTTCTTCATGTGTTTTACGAATAACTTCTAAACCAGTTGTAATATTTCCCCATTGATCAGATCCGCCAACTTGAATACGACAATTATGATGGTTGTATAAATGATTGTAATCAATGCCTTGAATTAACGTGTATGCAAATTCAGTGAAGGATATACCCGTGTCAAGACGAGAAGCAATTGTATCTTTCGCAAGCATGTAGTTAACATTAATTAGTTTCCCGTAATCGCGTAAAAATTCAATCGTGTTCATTTCGCCAATCCAGTCACGGTTATTAACTAACTGTGCGCCATTGCCGTCTTCTGCAAAATCAAAAATACGCTCCAATTGACCACGTATACCTTGAACATTTTTATCAATTTGCTCAACTGTTTGTAATTGACGTTCTTCAGAACGACCAGATGGATCGCCAATCATACCTGTCGCTCCGCCCACTAACAAAATTGGACGGTGACCCGCTTTTTGAAAGCGACGTAGCGTTAGAAGAGGCACAATATGTCCAATATGCATAGAGTCAGCTGTTGGATCAACACCACAGTATAAAGAAACCGACTGTTCATCTAATAGTTTAGCCATTCCTTCAGCGTCGGTTTGTTGGTATAGCAAGCCGCGCCATTCTAAATCTTGTAATAATTCGTTCGTCATTTTTATTCCTCCTAAGTGTTTAATATTTCGTGTAGGGAGAACAAAAAAGTCCCTACACGCAAAATATTGCATGCAGGGACGTTATGAACTAACGCGGTACCACCCAGCTTGAAGATGTCATCCATCTTCCACTTCATTTAACCGCCTTTATCGCAGGCGCGCACGTCTAAGCTCCAAGCACGTAATTCGTCTCTACACTATGGCCAACTTTCACCAACCGCTGGCTCTCTATACAGGGAATATAGATACTACTGCAAGCTCTTCTTCGCTAGAAAACTATAAGCATTATTCTATACGATTCTTTTTGATTGTCAATAACTATGTTCGAGTCAAATCAATATATGCTATAATAGACAAGATTTTAGGAGGTCGATACATTGAAAGATTGGATTGAGAAAATCAATGCAAAGATCGATGAATTAATTCAACAAAAATGGATGAAGAGATTACGTATTTCAGGTAGTGTTACCTGGAACTTATTTTTGCTATTTTTAGTCTTTGCATTGGTAGGCACTGTATTTGCCGGTTCAGTGGGTGCCGGCTATTTTGCTTCTCTCGTAAAAGAAGAACCGCTGCGCACTAAGAAAGATTTACGAGAGCTTATTTTTAACTACGACTCAACTAGTGAGATTTATTTTGCCAATGATATTTATATTGGGAAATTGCGAACTGATTTAGACCGTCGTGAAACATCACTTAATAATGTGTCACCTGATGTTATTAACGCCGTTCTTGCAACAGAGGATGAATACTTCCGTGAGCATAATGGGATTGTTCCAAAAGCAGTTATTCGAGGACTGCTTCAGGACGTTACAAACTCTGCAACACAGACAGGCGGCTCTACATTAACACAACAACTTATCAAAAACCAAGTATTAACAAATGAAGTATCCTATGAACGAAAAGCAAAAGAACTTCTGCTTGCTATGCGATTAGAGCACTTTATGACAAAGGATGAAATTTTAGAAGCCTATTTAAACATTATTCCTTATGGCCGTAATGCGTCAGGGCGAAATATTGCAGGGATTGAGACGGCTGCAGAAGGAATATTTGGGGTCAAAGCAAAAGATTTAACGCTACCGCAAGCAGCGTACATAGCTGGTATTCCACAAGCACCTTTTGCCTATACGCCTTTTACAAATAAAGGTGTGCTTAAAAGTGAAGAAGCACTTCAACCCGGCATTGATCGTATGAAAACCGTACTATATCGTATGAAGGATGCAGGTTACATTGATGAAGCTCAGTATCAAACCGCACTAAACTATGACATCACAGCTGATTTCAGTTCACCAGAAATGCGCCCAGAAGACCGCTACCCATGGTTAACATATGAGCTGGAAAGTCGAGCAAAAGAAATAATTGCAGAAAAACTAGCTGCAGAAGATGGGATTGATCCCGAACGCTTAAAGAATGAAAAAAAATTAGAAGATAAGTATAAGATCTTGGCTGATCGTGATGTCCGCTCTAAAGGATATCGTATTTATTCAACAATCAATAAAGATATGTACGATGCCATGCAAAAAGCAGCAGATAACTTTAAATATTATGGACATACGTATACAGGAAAAGATAAAGATCCTGTAACAGGTGAAGAAATAGATGTAGAAATGCCAGTACAGGTAGGTAGTATCTTAATTGAAAATACTACAGGGCGTATTTTAAGCTTTGTGGGTGGTCGTGACTTTAAAACAACTGAAGTAAACCATGCAACACAGGCATTCCGTCCAAACGGTTCAACAATGAAGCCATTACTTGTCTATGCACCAGCTGTTGAATATGGTGTAATTGGCGCAGGTAGTCCATTAGTTGACGTAAAATTTTCTATTGGCAAATGGAGCCCAAATAACTATATTACTAGTGACGAGCGTGGCCTAATTCCTGCACGTGAAGCGTTAGCAGACTCACAAAACTTATCAGCATTACGTTTATACAATGATATTATTAATAAACGTCCTGCAGATTACTTAGCAAAAATGGGCTTTACTAAATTAGTTCCTAATGATTATACAAACCTTTCAACAGGAATTGGCGCATTGGAAGTAGGAACAACTGTAGAGGAAAATACGAATGCCTTTGCAACCTTTGCAAATGGCGGCCAATTCATTGATGCTTACATGATAGATAGAATTGAGGATCAAGAGGGAAAAATTATTTATAAACATGAAGCTGAACCTGTACAAGTTTATAGTCCTGAAACGTCTTATATCGTTACAGATATGCTACGAGATGTTTTAACAAAAGGAACAGGTACAATGGCAAGAAACACCCTAAAATTCTCTGCAGATTTCGCTGCAAAAACAGGTACTACGCAAGAGTATAAAGATGTGTGGCTGGTTGGCTATAACCCTAATGTATCACTTGGTGTATGGTTAGGTTATGATCAACAAAGAACTTTATATGCATTTAATAATACGTACTTACAGCCTAGTGTTCGTATAAACAAGCTATGGGGAACATTAATGAATTCGGTCTATGATGTTGATCCACAATTAATTGCCCCTAAAACAAGATTTAAGCAGCCAAAAAATGTAGTGTCTGCTTCATTCTGTGGTATTTCTGGCTTAGCACCTTCTGCAGCATGCTCTAGCGCTGGCCTTGTGCGATCTGATTTGTTTAACGCAAAAGTATTTTTACCATCACAAACTGATGATAGCCTTGCTTCTTCAAGTGTTGTAACGATTAAAGGGAAAACTTATAATGCCCTCCCTAATACACCATCGGAATTTGTAAAACCAGGTGGTGCAGGTATTAATCAAGCATTTATAAAACGCATGCTTGGACGACTTGGCGGTAACCCTGCTAGTCTACTGCCTAAAAATTCGACATTATCGAATTCATCTGTATCGGCTGTTGACTTCCCTACAGATGGTAGCCCGCCAGCAGCAGTATCTGCATCGATTAATGGCAACACATTATCTTGGTCAGGCTCTTCCAATGATGTTGTTGGTTACCGAATATATAATGTGACGAACGGTGGTCATACACTTGTCAATTCAGTGCTTGAATCAACTCAAAGTATGACAGTAGCAAGTGGACAAGCCTATGCCGTTGTTGCAGTAGATATCACTGGTTTAACATCTCCACAATCAAATGTCGTTTCGACTGGAGGAAGTGAGAATGAACCTGATCAGGAAGACGATCAAGAGACAATTCCTCCAATTACGCCACCTGAGAATGGCAATGGCTCTGGGAATGGAACTGGTAGTAATAATGGTAATGGATCAAATAACGGCAATGGTTCTGGCAGTAATGGCAATGGCTCAAACAATGGCAATAATGGCAATGGCTCGGGCAATGGAAATAATGGTAACGGCTCAAATAACGGCAATGGCTCTGGGAACAATGGCAATGGCTCTAATGGAGGAGAGAACAGTAATACAACTCCACCACCTGAGACACCTACCCAATAATTACGCCTTAGCTGAGCGCTTGTCATCTTCTGAAAAATGATACCAGCAAGAATCTCATCCCATGCTATGGCGCTATCTATAACTAACGTTTAAGTAAATAGACTTACTACAAGCACTTTTGCATTGTAGTAAGTCTAATTTTTTGTCATGATAAAAAGAACTACGAATAAAGGGTGGTAAAATATGGACATATTAATAATAGGCGGTACACGCTTTTTTGGAAGAAAGCTTGTTGAGCTATGTCTTCAAAATGGACACAATGTTACGATATTAACACGCGGTCAAAGCGGGAATCCTTTTGGGACACAGGTAAAGCAGTTAATTGTGAATCGAGATGATGCCAAAGCATTGTCACAAGCGCTTGCAAATTCCTCTTGGGATATTGTCTTTGATAATATTTGTTATGCACCAGATGAAGCTCAAAAACTATGTGAAATTTTAAAAGGTAAAACAAAAAAACTTGTTTTTACCTCTACTCTATCCACTTACGAAGTAGATGGCAGTGTAAAAGCAGAAGAGGATTTTAGTCCATATGATTATGAAGTACGTATGGGGAGCCGTGAAGATTTTTCTTACGATGAAGGCAAACGACAAGCTGAAGCACTATTTTTCAAAGAGGCTAACTTCCCTGTTGTCGCTGTGCGTTTTCCAATTGTTATGGGCGTGAATGATTATACACAACGTTTACATTTTCATGTGCAACGAATTATCAAGGAAGAGCCTATTTCATTACCAAATATCGAAGCGAAGATGAGTTACATCACAGATGAGGAAGCCGCAGCATTTTTATATTTTGCTGGCATTTCTTCAATTGAAGGTCCTTATAATGCTACAGCAACAGGTGCTATTTCTTTAAAGGATTTAATCGGGCTAATTGAAGAGGCTAGTGGAAAAAATGCTAGAATTTCGCTAATTGGCGGCGATGAGCATTCCCAATCACCATATGGCGTTCCAGCAGATTGGTATATGTCAAATGCAAAGGCAGAGGCTGCTGGCTTCACATTTAGCCAACTCCATCATTGGCTCCCAGACTTAGTGAAGACTTTGGTAAAACAGCTACAATAAACTATAACCAATGCAAAGAATCTGCTAGATTGAAACTAGCAGATTCTCATAGTGTTGAAAAATTAAATAGTCAAGGGACTCTTTGTGAATATTTAGTCAAAATGAAGGTGATTTCCGTTCTAGGCT
>NZ_JBYTBB010000117.1:0-7448 GCF_058788755.1 Lysinibacillus sp. FW301-JW8 | reverse complement strand
GAACGGAAATCACCTTCATTTGACTTAGTAGTGTTCACAAAGAGTCCCTTGACCATTTAGTTTTTCAACACTATGAGTAGAAATTATTCTACTCCTTATTCGAATCGAACATTTTCTGAAATCTCCTCAATTTTACTCCAATCGATAATTTGAATCATTTCATCAATCCGTTGAATAATTCCTTCATCAGACCACTGCCTTAAAACCCGATTTAAATGTCTTTTTGTTGTACCTATAAGTGAAGCCACCTCATCCAAAGTATTTGTCATAATATATTCTTTAAAGAGTGAAGTCGATTCAATTGTACATAAATACGCAGCTAAACGTATGGAGACAGAGGAAAGAGCGTTCACTCTTGAGGAAATCGTGCATGTTCGAAGTTTATATGCCAGTTCTTGTAATAGCATTTGAGTAAATGAACTGTCATGTTTTAAATGTTGTTCATAGAGAGCATATGGAACAAATAGCAAATGGCACGTCTCTGCAGCTATACAATTTGACTGTACCGAGCAGTTTTGAAAGATTTCAACATCCCCCATAATGGCAGGCTTCTGACAGTATCTTAATAATAATTCCTTCCCTGTGATTTCAGGGCTAGAAACATAATATCTCCCCTCTAATAAAAAATAGAGACCAGTGATAGCTTCTCCTACTTTTAAAATATAGTCATTTGATTCATACCTACGAATTTCTATATTCTTTTTTATCTCTCCTTGAAAGGTATAACTATAAATTTTGGAAAATGTTTCGAAATGCATTGTTACCTCCGGGACATCTGTCCTTCTAAATATTTTTACTATACATTATACTCGAACCAGGAGCTGATAATATGAAATTTGTATTTGATATTGATGGAACTATTTGTTTCGATGGAAAAACAATTGATGAGACTATTTGTGAAGTCTTCGATGAGTTATTAAAAGCGAAGCATGAAATTGTCTTTGCCTCTGCAAGACCCATTCGTGATCTACTACCAGTCTTACCTGAGAAATTCCGACAAATGTCCATGGTTGGTGGAAATGGAGCGTTTACGTTTGAACATGGGAAAATTCAAGTGGAATTTTTTAAAAGTGATATTTTACAACACCTAATCACTACTATTCACTCAAATCAATTATCTTATTTAGCAGATAGTGATTGGAATTATGCGTTTACAGGTGATACTGAGCATCCGGTTTACATAAATATCGATAAAACAATGTCAAAGAATCTCGATATTGCTGAATTGCAACAAATTTGCAAGTTGATCCTTTTTCACCCAACACAAGAGGTGTTACAGGAGGTATTAAAATTACGTGTTTCAGTTGTAACTTATAAAAATGAACATGCAATTGACATTAGCCCGCTTGGTGTAAATAAAGTGAAGGGGCTTCATAAATTAAAGATTGATCAATTTATTGCGTTTGGAAATGACAGTAATGATCAATGTTTATTTGAACATGCCATTCATAGTGTTTGCGTTGGAAATCATGAGGTCCAGCGTTTTGCTACTGAAACGATTGATAGAGCAGATATTCCTGCTACAATTAGAAACATCATAAAAAATTTGGAGGAATGTAACGATGAGAATACCAATGAAATTAAAACAAGGTGATGAAATTCGAGTTATTGCACCTAGTCGCAGCATAAAAATATTATCTGAAGAGGGTATCCAGTTAGCAAAGAAACGTCTTGAACAATTAGGATTAAAAGTGACCTTTGGAAAGCACGTTGAAATTTGTGATTTACAAAGTTCTTCCTCAATTGAACAACGCATTGAGGATCTGCATGATGCTTTTTCAGATAAAAATGTAAAAGGAATTTTGACGGTAATTGGTGGTTTTAATAGTAATGAATTACTGCCATATATAGATTATGAATTACTAAAAGCAAATCCGAAAATACTATGCGGTTTTAGTGATATTACTGCACTTGCAAATGCCATTACAGCAAAAAGTAATTTTATCACTTATTCAGGTCCACATTTTTCAAGTTTTCAAATGACAGGGTTACAAGATTATCAAACGACCTTCTTTAAAAATTGTTTGATGAACGAAGAGTCCTATTTATTGCAGCCATCAGCAAAATGGAGCGATGATTTATGGTTTTTAGATCAAGAAAATCGTGTTTATGAAGAAACGAAATGGAAAATTTATTCAAAAGGTAGTGCTACAGGAACGCTATATGGCGGAAATCTATGTACACTTAATTTACTTCAAGGAACAAAGTACATACCTCATTTAAGGGATTGCATTTTATATGTGGAAGATGATGAATTAATAATACCTGAATTGTTCGCAAGAGATTTAACCTCTTTATTGCAAGCTAACGTAGATATAAAAGGTTTATTAATTGGGCGTTTTCAAAAAGTGTCCAACATGACAGAAGAACAACTTCATTTTATTTTAGATAAGCACCCACAATTAAAACATATTCCTGTAATATACGATTTGGATTTTGGTCATACTCAACCTATTATGACTTTACCTATCGGGGGTACGATCAGTATCAATACACAAGATTTTAAATTAAAGCTAAATACTTTTTAATCAAGGTAAAGCAATGACCTCCTATCCAATAAAATTTATAGGAGGTCACAGCATTGTTGGTTCCCTTTTCGTTATATAAACAATAATCAAGATCACCCAATACGGCGTGGTCTTTGTTTAATTTAACACTACCAAAACTTTAGAAGTTTACTAATAAATATCAAACATATTCTTTATACTTAAAGATTTACGTTTCAGCTACTAATCCTCAATTCGTAAATATTTTGGTGGTTTTCTCATGATAAAATGTTTTTCAATAGACCTAAGCACTTCATCATTTCCAGGTAAAGTAACAGTCTCTATCGCCCTATTAAATGATAACCATTGGTAGTCGCTATGCTCATCATTTAATGTAACCTCTTGTTGCTCTTCTACAAAGCCAACAAATACAGGTGCAATATAAATATAATCTTCTTTCGGTGAATAGATTTGATCAAATTTATTAGAAGTATATAATCTAACTTTTGTAATTCCCGTTTCCTCTTTTATTTCTCTTAGGGCGGCTTCCCATGCACTTTCGTCTTTTTCAATTCCACCCCCAATGTAGCACCATACATCAAGCAGAGCCTCCGAAGCTCTTTTTAAAAGTAACACATTATATTCATTATTAATTTTTTTTAATAGAACTATAGCAACTCCTGTACACCTTATTGGGATTTCAGTCAATTTAATGCACCTCTATGTCTAGGTTAATAGTTTTTCACTAAATCATCACGTAGGTTCTTTAACAATTCATTTTCATTCATTGAAAACTGAATCATTTAATTAGTGATGCAGTTTTTTCGTCTCCTTAAATTTTGGATTCCAGTATGAATAAAATACGAAAAAATAATGACATGACTATGCTAACAAAATAATTTTTGTAAGCATTTTAGTGCTTCGTAAATACCTTCTCTGATGAATTTTTATTAAAAATTGTTTCCATATTGCATCCGATTAATTTATTTATACTCTTCTGTATCCTTTGGATTATAATGAGTTAAGAATATAGTCTTTAATATGGATTAAAAATATAAGCTAAACGTCTATTTTTTATTATAAAATAATGTGATACATTTATATCCATGAAAAGGAAATTTTATCTTAAGAAGAGGTAGATAGTCGTTGGTTACTGTAGAAAAAAGCACTGCATTATTCAATAAAAAGTATAACATCGAAGAGATTAAAAATGCTTATGAATATGCCTTTAACAAGATTAAACTAGATTTGTCTGAAAGGAATAATACTATGAATATCACGATTGAAGATGTCCATACAAAAGACGCTATAACTGCTGTTAGAAAAACAATTGAATTAATAGGAAAAATTAAATCTATTGATCATCGGTATATAAATGAAATATATGGTTATGAAACAGCCTTCAATGGAGTAAGTGGACGAATTATTGTAAAGGGTGGATTCTCATCTGGTTATCAAGGTGAAGGTCCTCAGGGGCTAAAAAAGATCCTTGCAGAACTAGGTGTTAATGAGTCTAAAATTGAAGAGAATGTAAATAGTGTGCAAAAGAAATTTACATTATTTATATAAAATCCAAGAACAAAACTAGGTTATATCAGTAATGTGACTATTTATATTTCAACATTTTTAGGATAGTCAAATACATATTCACAACGATAGTATCGCTTAAAGTCCCACTTACATATATCGCAAGTGACCTACCTTCATCTCATATTTTGTTGTATGTGAACTTTGAGTCTAGCCCCAAGAACCGCCACCAATAATACGAGAGTTTACGTTAATCAAATCAATTACCCCATTTGGCAGCCTAACAAACGAAATAGTAACAGATAAACATGCCTTACTAGTGATTCTAAAACTACCTTTTCTAACTATTGCTTAGCAGCTGCTAATGGTGTAACTTGCATTTGAGAAGTAAACTACTGCATCAGATCAACAACTGCCGGAATTTTTTGGAACAGTTCGAAGTCATTAAGCTGTACATTTGTTGAAATGGAGGTTATTTCTTCTATGTTTTTTTGAGGAAATGTTGATGCTATGCTAAAGCTAGCGTTAATGTGAGTGCTGGTAGTAATTTTAAAAATCTTAATTATATTATTCCTCGAATTACAAAATTACCAATATAAGGATATAAATATTATTTTTATGTTATTTTCCTCCGTTCAGTCAAATCTCTATATTTTTATTTTAAAATGTGTATTAAATATAACTTCGACTCTATTTTTTATATTTCGACCAATAATCGTTAGTATTTGGTCTTCACCGACTATTTCATCTACATCTATTAATTTTATTTCAAAAATTGAAGCATCAAATTATCCCACTCCATCATTCAAATAGATATAGTAAATATTTACCTCAACCTACTTATATCCTATTATTACCATTACTTACATTTAAATGGAAATTCAATATCCTTTTTGACGTTTAGCTTTTTATGAACTAAATAGCTCTGCTTATTTCATTGACCTATGTATTGGTTTTACCACCGAAATAACTTTTCACAAATATTCAGTATTAGAAATAGGATTAAGGTTCTTTTCTTTTATTAGCCGGATTTTCACTGATGGTTAAAAGTTTGTTCAAAATTGCTTATTCAATCATTATTTATTATATAGATTAGGTTGCCAATGATATGGTACTGTCGTGTTATGATGTTTAGCCCATTCTACAGTTGCACCTACTATAAAACAGTCGCCTACAGTATTCCATTTCTGTATTAATTGTAATTCATTTAAAATCTTTTTCTATTATTTGGCTCTTTCTAAACTATTCATTTATTCACATTCTTTTTTATTTGAGTCATACAAAACATTAGTCAAAAATGTAAACTTTTTTGAGACAGCCTTTCAAGATAGTGCAAAAACATTTCATTAACTGCTATGACTTTTTCATCAAGCAATGAAAACCTACGATAAACTAATCATTATAAAGTAGATTATTACCATCGAAATCAAAACAATTAAAAAATAAGATATCCAAATGATATGTCTATTAGAAGGTATAAACGCTTCATTTAATATTTGTTTTCTTTTTGCGGAATAATTAAATGTAGCTGTAAAAATAATTAATAAACCAAATAGACATGCCAACA
Source organism: Lysinibacillus sp. FW301-JW8 (assembly GCF_058788755.1). Lineage (NCBI taxonomy): Bacteria > Bacillati > Bacillota > Bacilli > Caryophanales > Bacillaceae > Lysinibacillus > Lysinibacillus sp. FW301-JW8. Next base: position 1,868 of record NZ_JBYTBB010000117.1, on the reverse strand, counting down.
AACCAATGATTGCTGATAAAAAATCCACCCAAAAATTCCGAACAGTTCCAATAGCAAAGTGTAAACTTGTTGCTAAGAAGGCAACACCTAATATTGAAATTGCCGTTCTAATCCAAGCTAAATATGTTCTTTCATTGGCCAAATGTTGCTGGGCATACTTTAATTGCTTACTATCTATTTCTTGATCTAGCGAGTTATTTGACATTGTAACACCTACTACCTCTATAAAATAATATTTTGTAAATTTTATATTCATATAAAGATTCCTTGCCTTGTGATGCAAACAAACCAACAAACGACTTATCTGGAGCATTCTTATTTAAGCATTTAACCAAAAGATTCATTATCGTCTTGCCAATACCATTATTTAGTAATCTGGATGCACGACTATATCTTGAATTTTAAAATAAATAGCTCCATCACCAACAATTCTCCCCAACCCTACCATTTACTCATTATCTTTGACTGTGATTCAGTGGATAGAATTTTCTAATGATGTTTTTGCCACTTCAAAATTTATTTATTTTCTATACTATATTTCTCCATATCGGTGCTCCTATACTTTAACTTCATCAAATAAATTCGACACCTGATTATATAATCCTTCTAACAGCTAGATTAATCGTTAGTAAAATACAAACCTTTTTTATCTCAGTCGATTTTTCTTGCTTATGGATTATTTAACTAGAGTCCTAGTTTATAGAAGCACATTGCTACACAAACTGGTTCTTTTCCACACTCGGATGCTGCTCCTTTAGTTGGATAACCAAATTGATACAAATAAAGCCATCAATTTCAAGAAGACTTTTAAATATCTCCTGATAATCGTCTGGCTTCATCAGTAAGTCCCATATTAATCATTGCCTTCACTACTATTTCATGTAGTTCTAGATGGTCTTGCAATACATAATTAAGCTGAATATCCCTAAATAACGCTAGTCTTGAGGCAATTGGTGCAGAATAAAGATATTTCTTCAATAGCTCCAAATTTGGATCTGTGTGCGGTTGAATCTGGAATAGTGTTTGCTTTTCACCTTGAAGAAGCGGAGTTGTAACGCCCAGTCCATCCTGTGTTTCAATACTTACTTTACTTTGCCTATCTAGTTCAATGCTTATAACATATAGATACGGGTTGTCAATAATGGGTATCTGTAGATTCTCAATTAATAACTTTGATATTTTCTCCTGAACTAATTTATCATTTTCAGAAAGTTGATATGTAGCTTCTTCACTCCACCGTTTCTTAACTGCAATATAATTCTCTTCACTTTCAAATTGGTTATAAAACAACTCACTGTCAGTCATATTTACTCTTAAAAATTCACATAGATTGCTAGCAACAATACGAGTTGGACGTTCAAAATCCATAGGACAGATGCAAACAATTGGTGCTATTTCAAGATCAGTTACAGAACTATAATCTGTGAGGAATCCAAAGTGAATACCGTCTACACCAATATTTCCAAATACGACTACATCACTAGGTGTATTAAAATATCTAAAATTCTCAAGAGAAAGATAAAAATGAAGTCCAAGATAAACTTGTTCAGGGTCATCTAGAACATTTTGAAAGTCAATTAATTTTTGGAGTGTAGGTGGTACATTATATTTACCGAAATTTTTATTCATTGAGTTAGCCCCTTATGTTTTCCATAATCTTACCATGACAACTTTTACAAGATCACCCTTTATCGCGCTAAGCTGCTACTTTTTGCACAAGAAGTGACTGCTCTAATTGAACAATCGCACTCTTTAATGAAACACCCCACTCAATATTTGATATATTTGATATCACTAGCATCGCATTAAAATAATGTCTCATTCAAATTAATCGTAATTTTCTGTAATTACATGTAAGCGCAAAAAAG
>NZ_JBYTBB010000116.1:0-7589 GCF_058788755.1 Lysinibacillus sp. FW301-JW8 | reverse complement strand
AACGGAGATCACCTTCATTTGACTTAGGAGTGTTCACAAAGAGTCCCTTGACCATTTAGTTTTTCAACACTATGAAACCAGACATTCTTCAGTTTAAAGAATGTCTGGTTTATCTTTTTCAGTAGAAAACCTAGAAGACAGCACCAATACAATTTTGAATTTGAAATTAGCAGCGATAGTCTAAAACAATAGCTAATCTACTGATCCTCAATGACAATGTAAGTTGCTTTAATGGGCCCATGTACACCAACAATCAAAATCATCTCTATATCGGCTGAGTTACTTGGTCCTGTAATAAAGTTAATACAGGAGGCAATCTGCTCTCCGTCCTTTATTTTTTTACGAATGAAGCGGGCAGCTTGCGTCATACGTGGAACGAGTGTACTTTTAGGAATTAAAATAATGGATTTTTCTGGTAAGAAGCTAACAGATCTACCTTTATCCTTGCTGCTAAAAAGTACAGCAGTTCCTGATTCGGCTAATGTTATTTCGCTTATAGTAATGCTAATATTTGCTTTTTCAGCCTGCTGAATATTTTCCTCATGCTGTGCCGGGTTCCATTCATACAGTTGAATGCCCATTTGTGACCAGTGCTCTGTCATAAGCGATGTTAAGCCATAACGCTCAAAACGCTCATCTTTCCATGTTACTACTGAATGACCTCCATAATTTTCAACGACCTTTTGTAAATCCTTTGTGAGATTAGCTGTATCTGTCAGAACGATCTCTGTATGAATATTTTTACATTGCTCCACCAAAACCTCTACTAATTCATCTTTTGTTGCCTCTTTGAGTACACGCTCTTGCGGCTGGTATTGCCATATAGGTTGTGCAAGCTCAGTTTTAGGTGTACGTCCAAGCTGTTGGGCGATTTTTGATAAAAAGGCATCTCTATTTTCTATAGTACCTATCATTAGTGCTCTCCTCCTTTAGAACGTTGCTTAAGCCAATTTCTGAAACTATCTTTATTTGGTGCAGGGAAATCTCTTGCTTCTGTCCATGCTTTTAATGGACCAGGACCATTTGAGATTTTATTGTCTTTAGTAAATGGTGACATTGCAGGTGAGGCAATCTTTGTCGCCATTTTATAAAGGGTAGGGGAGGAGGCACCTAGACCAAAAGCCTTCATTAGTAGTTTTTCAGAAACAGGTGCTCTTCCTTCGTTTTCAACAATTACTTGACGATGGCGATGAATAAGCTGATGTAATGGAATTTTCACAGGACAAGCATCTGTACATGCCCCGCACAATGTGGAGGCATATGGTAGTTCTTTAAAATCATCATATCCTCCTAATAATGGAGAGAGCACAACACCCACAGGTCCTGAATAGATGGAACCGTACGTATGACCACCAACATGACGATAAACTGGACATGCATTGACACATGCTGCACAGCGAATACATTGTAGAATTGGCTGGAATTCGCCACCTAAAATATCGGAGCGCCCATTATCAACAATGACTAAATGGAATTCCTCTGGGCCATCTGTATCGCCTTCTTCCTTTATTCCCGTTAAAGTTGTAATATAGCTCGTAAGCTTTTGACCAACAGCGCTTCTTGTTAATAAACTGACAAGTACCTCCATCTCTTCAAAGGTAGGAACAATGCGTTCCATGCCCATAACGGTAATTTGAGTTTTCGGTAGGGCAGTCACTAAATCTGCGTTACCTTCATTTGTAACAAGTGTAATAGAGCCACTTTCTGCAATGGCAAAATTACAGCCTGTGATGCCAATATCAGCAGTCAAGTACTCATTCCGAAGTTTCTCACGGACGTAGAGGGCAAGTTCCTCTGGTTTTTCAGTTTTATCATAGCCTTGCTTTTCTTTAAAAACATCTCGTATTTGCTCCTTATTTTTATGCAAGGCTGGAACAACAATGTGAGATGGTGGCTCATGATCATCCACCTGTAAAATGTATTCACCTAAATCTGTTTCAATAACTTCACAACCAAGCTCTTCTAGCGCAATATTTAAATTGATTTCTTCTGTAACCATTGATTTTGACTTTACGATTTTCTTAGCATTTTTCTTTTTTGCAATACCTTGAATATAGTCTGTTGCTTCTGTTGCTGTTTGTGCAAAGTAAACATGACCACCTCTTTTTGCAACATTTTCACTTAACTGATATAAGTAAAAATCTAAGTTTGCTAGTACATGCTTACGAATTTCTTCTCCATGAGAGCGCCATTCCTCCCAATGGCCAAGCTCTTCAGCCTGTGTAAGTCGACGTGTTTGAAAGCGTTCCTGTGCACTTGACACAGCCCCACGCATAAATGTATTTTCTAACTCCTTCGTTACTCGATGATTAAATTGATCGTCACTAGTTTTCATTGCCATTCCTATTCCCCCTCTGATCTATCGGCAATTTAATACTTCTGCAATATGCATTACTTTAATTGGCTTTCCCTGTCGATCAATTCGACCACCAATATTGATTAAACAACCAGCATCAGCGCCAATTAGGATATTTGCCCCTGTTTCTGCTACATCGTGTACTTTTTCAGTAACCATTTCTCCTGAGATGTTACCCATTTTTACTGAAAAGGTACCGCCAAATCCACAACAGCGATCTTTTCCTGGCAGTTCCACATACTGTAAACCCTTCACTTGACGTAATAATTTAAGTGGTGCTTCTTTTACTCCTAGTAGGCGTGTCATATGGCAGGATGTATGGTAAGTAGCTGTGCCTTCTAAATGGGCACCAACGTCCTCAATCCTTAAAACATTGACAATAAACTCTGTAAATTCATAGGTTTTATCTGCTAATGCCTGTGCTCTTTGTTCCCAAATCGTGTCCCCCTTAAAAACCTCTGGATATTCTTTAAACATATACGCACAGGAGCCTGAAGGAGAGACCACATATTCAGCATGTTCAAATGCTGTAATCATTTTTTTCATGGCATTTTTAGATTCCTTTATGTAGCCGCTATTATAGGCTGGCTGTCCGCAGCAAATTTGATTTTCTGGAAAATCAATATCACAGCCAAGTCTTTCAAGTACTTCAACTACAGCTTTTCCTACATTTCCTTGAAACATATCAACTAAACAAGTTGCAAATAGTGTTACTTTCATGAGTATCGCTCCTTTTTATTTTCTCCTACATTTAACTGGGGAAGATCTTTTAAGTGGTAGATTCACTGCTCAAACAATTACGATTGACTTGAAGTTTTTAATAATTCAACCGGTCATCAGATGACTTTGTTGAGCAAATAGATTGCTTTTATAATACTACAACTTTTCAAATGAGTAAAAGTGTTTATTATAAATTTTCGAAAAATTTAAAAGCTGCCTATATAAAAACTAGGCAGCTACTGTTATTTCATTGATTCTGTTGTTTCAAAATATTGCATTAAAACCTTTTCCACATTGCTTAAATGGGAGGCCATAGCATGCTTTGCCAGCTCTTCATTTTGTTGTTTAATGGCAAGGAAGATTTGCATATGTTCATCGTATAGCTGTTCACTTGTTGTTTTTTTAGAGTATAACCAAATCCGTCGTGTCTCTTTCATCGTTTCAATCATTAACCCTGAGACTTGGTCCAATATAGTTGCAAGCAGGGGGTTTTGTGAAGCTTTAGAAATTGCTGCATGAAATTGGAAATCAACTTTTTCGCCTAGCTCGCCATCTCCTTGTACACGTTTCATTTCATCCAATATTTGAATCATGGCTTGAATGTCTTCGTCTGATCGATGGGTAGCTGCGCTTGCAGCTGCACCTACTTCGATGATTTTGCGTACTTCTAATAAATGAGCGACATCTTGTTTATTTGTTAATATCGCTGTCGAAAGGGGGAAATCGAGTTGGCTAGGCTGGATGCTTTTAACAAAGGTCCCTGAGCCCTGTTTGATTTCAATGAGTCCCATTGCCTTTAAAGCAGAAAGTGCCTCTCGTATAGCGGATCTACTTACCTGTAATTGTTCTGCAAGCTGTTCTACAGAGTCAAGACGATCACCAGGTTTCAGTACACCAGCTCTAATTTTTTCATACAGGATTTCGGATACTTCCTCATATATTTTTTTCGGTTTAATTTTTCTTAATTCCAAGGAGCTACACCTCATTTATGCTCAATCATATGTTTATTATACATGAAGAAAAGTAATTTACTTACTCTTTAACGTGAATACTTTGTGTAAATAGCATGGAACTATAGGAAATGACTGCAAATAGCTTTCTAAATGTCGAATTTTAAGATTTCAAAAAAAATATTGAATTTTGAGAATATAGTTAATATAATCTTATCATGCGGTCATCTGATGACCTAATATTCTGTTGTTTAAATGGCAGTAGAAAAAATTGAAGGTTTATTACAATAACATGTGAGCGAGAGTGTATTTCTTTTGTTAGAAGTTATTTCTACAAGAAGGGAACGGAATCGACAGAAAAACCTTCTGGTAATGTGATTGACTTGAAAGGAGTGGAAAATACCGAGTAATAGTGTGGCGTAAATGAATTTGGGAGAAATTATATGGGGGGTATGAAATTTGACATTTACACAAAATTTCACAGCTGTTGGAGATAGTCTTGGGTGGTCAGCCGCTGTAGCAATAATTCCGATTCTTTATTTTTTCTGGGCTTTAGCGGTAAAAAAAATGAAGGGCTATATGGCGGGTTTAACAACGCTCCTTGTGTCCTTACTGTTGGCTGTTTTTGCTTTTAAAGTACCAGTAGCAACAGCTATTATGTCTGCTTCTCAAGGAGCGGTTTATGGGCTAGTACCAATTGGCTGGATTATTGTAACGTCCGTTTTCCTATACAATTTAACGGTGAAAACAGGCAATTTTAATATCATTCGTCATTCGGTATTATCGATTACTGAGGATCGACGTATTCAAGCTTTACTCGTAGCATTTTCTTTCGGAGCTTTCCTTGAAGGCGCGGCTGGATTTGGAGCACCTGTTGCCATATCAGCAGCATTATTGGTTGGACTTGGCTTTAATCCTTTGTATGCTGCTGGACTATGTCTTATAGCCAATACAGCGCCAGTAGCATTTGGAGCAATTGGTGTTCCTATTACGGCAATGGAAGGTCCAACTGGTATATCAGCGTTTGAAATTTCGAAAATGGTCGGTCGACAATTACCATTTTTAGCAGTCTTTATTCCATTCTTTTTAATTTTCATTATGACAGGCTTTAAAAAGGCTTGGGAAGTTATGCCGGCAATTTTAGTATCAGGGATTTCATTTGCTGTTACACAATATTTAAGCTCTAATTTTTTAGGACCTGAATTACCAGATGTTTTATCTGCCTTAGTATCATTATTTGCACTAGCGATTTTTATGAAATTTTGGCAACCAAAAACAATATATCGCTTTGCTTCAGAGCGAGAGGTTCCTATTACAAAAGCTACCAATGAATCATATAGTGGAGCTGCAATTGTGAAGGCTTGGTCCCCGTTTATTATTCTAACGCTCTTTATTTCTTGCTGGGGGATTCCAACGATTAAAAGTGCACTTACAGGACATTATGAAAGCGCAAATATGATACTCAAAGGTGTAAATGTCTTAGGACAAGCCCTAACATTTATGCCTGAAGTACCTTTCTTGCATAATCAAGTATTGAATGGTACAACTGGCGATCCAATTGCTGCTGTCTATAAGTTAGAGTTGTTAGGTGCTGCAGGAACAGCTATATTATTAGCTGCAATTGTGTCCAAGTTTATTTTAAAGATTTCTTGGAGGGAATGGGGTAAAACGTTTTTCGAAACGTTAAATGAAATTAAGTTCCCATTAATCACGATCTGTAGTGTTGTTGGCTATGCCTATGTTACAAATACAGCTGGTATGATGACGACACTTGGCCTAGTGTTAGCGAAAACAGGTGCATTATTCCCATTCTTCTCTCCTGTATTAGGATGGCTTGGCGTATTTATCACTGGATCGGATACCTCGTCAAATGTATTATTTGCCAAGCTACAACAGGTTACAGCAGATTCTGTCGGAATGGACCCGGTACTAGCACTTGCAGCGAACTCATCGGGTGGTGTAACTGGTAAAATGATTTCACCACAATCGATTGCAGTGGCTGCAGCAGCAGTTGGTCTTGTTGGACGAGAATCAGAATTACTGCGCTTTGCCTTAAAGTATAGTATTATGCTGCTGTTATTTATTTGTATTCTTACCTACTTACAAAGTAATGTACTAGCTTGGATGATTCCATAGTAAATGAACAGTCTATTTAAATATGAAAGATTTACAACTAAAGTCTCTTGGAAGCGTTCTCACTTTTCTAAGAGACTAAGCATTAAAATTTTTATCTTAAAATCAAAAAATCTTACTAAATGGAGGGAAGTCAATTGACATTCATACGTAAAATTCTCGTAGCCAATCGGGGAGAAATTGCGATTCGTATTTTCCGTGCCTGCACGGAGCTTCATATCCAAACGGTAGCCATTTATTCACGAGAGGATAGTGGTGCCTTCCATCGCTTTAAAGCAGATGAGGCCTATTTAGTAGGGGCGGGTAAAAAGCCCATTGATGCTTATTTAGATATTGAGGGCATTATAGCGATTGCGAAAGATGCGGGTGTAGATGCCATTCATCCAGGGTATGGTTTCTTATCGGAAAACGTAGAATTTGCACGTCGTTGTGAGCAGGAGGGCATTGTGTTTATCGGGCCTACTTCTGAACATTTAGATATGTTTGGAGATAAGGTCAAAGCACGTTCTCAAGCCATTGCTGCAGGAATTCCTGTTATTCCTGGTACAGATGGTCCTGTCGCTGATTTAACAGAGGTAGAGGCATTTGCTAGCACCTATGGCTATCCAGTTATGATTAAGGCAGCACTTGGCGGTGGTGGTCGCGGGATGCGTCTTGTGCATACATCAGAGGAGCTTGCTTCTTCTTATGAACGAGCCAAATCAGAGGCAAAGGCAGCTTTTGGCTCGGATGAGGTGTATGTAGAGAAGGCAATTATCAAGCCAAAGCATATTGAGGTTCAAATTATTGGCGATCAACAGGGCAATATCGTGCATCTATATGAGCGTGATTGTTCGATTCAACGCCGTCATCAAAAGGTCGTTGAAATTGCGCCATCGAATTCAATTTCAGAAAATTTAAGAAATCGAATTTGTGAGGCGGCCGTGCAGCTAATGAAAAATGTCTCGTACATAAATGCAGGGACAGTAGAATTTTTAGTGGCGGGTGAAGATTTTTATTTCATCGAGGTCAACCCGCGTATTCAAGTGGAGCATACCATTACAGAAATGATTACGGGTATCGATATCGTACACACTCAAATTAAGGTGGCGGCAGGCTATGCGCTGCACAGTGAAGAAATTCATCTGCCAAAGCAGGAAGAGATGCCAATGATTGGCTATGCTATTCAGGCGCGTGTAACAACAGAAGACCCTGCTAATGATTTTATGCCTGATACAGGTAAGCTGATGGTGTATCGTTCGAGTGGTGGCTTTGGAGTCCGTCTCGATGCAGGGAATGGCTTCCAGGGCGCGGTTGTGACACCATACTATGATTCCTTACTGGTAAAAATTTCAACATCAGGAATGTCGTTTCAAGAAGCTGCTGCGAAAATGGACCGTAACTTAAAAGAATTCCGTATTCGTGGGGTTAAAACAAATATTCCGTTTTTA
>NZ_JBYTBB010000115.1:0-7688 GCF_058788755.1 Lysinibacillus sp. FW301-JW8 | reverse complement strand
TCGTTTTGAAAAAGGGCTATACTTTTTAATTTGTCACCTTGATTTCATTGACATAATAGTATTTCAACAACATGAGCCTTCGACTATTGCGAAGGCTTTTTGTTTATGCGTAACTGCCATGAATACATACTTTCAATTATCAAGTTATTGTAGAGAGTGTGGGATTTATGTCAGGTAAGGACGCTGTAGCAAGGGATGATATTACGTTTAATAAAAATCACAATGAACACGCCATTCATTTAAAATTGGGTTAAAAAAGAAATAGAAATTCCCATCATCCACAATATTAAAATATGCCTTTTCGTCTGAGGCAATCTGTAAGACAAATGGATAGTCCTCGCCATAATCATGACCACTTTGGCAGAATGCTGGATAGCCACCTATTTTATGAACTGCGTAAATTTCCTCCACAATATCATCAAAGTAATCTAGCTCTTCATCGTTTTCGAGCCTTAAAATTTCATCCTCCACATCACAAGGAATACCTCCACCATCCCATGCCGGATAATCATTAACTATTAGCTTAGGCATAAGAGGAAATGCGCGAATATGATCATGCTGCCAATTTCGCTGTATCAAACCCTCTAATGATGTATAGGCTCTAATTTCAAAAAATCGACTAAGATCATCCTCTATTAAATGATGAAATATTTCCTCGTGGATAAATACAGTCAATAGCTCTATTGATTGTAGTGATTCTGGTACAAAAGGTAGCTCCCTTCAAAAACAGTGTAGCAAGCGGCTGAAACTCTTTAGGTCTCTGTTCCTCAGGTAGTGACCATCCTACAAAGCCAATCCAGCTTTCAAGAAGGTCATGGGTAGGGCATATACCACCTGTTACAAAGATTGTTGCCTGTCTCACTAGCTGTGACTTAATATCATCAATGTTCATCATCAGACCCCCCTGTGCGACAAAAACAATCTGTTACATGATCATTGACCATCCCTATTGCCTGCATATAGGAGTAACAAATCGTACTACCAACAAATTTAAAGCCATCCTTTTTCAATTGCTTACTCATTCGATCACTAATCTCTGTCGTAACAGGTACTTCAGCGATAGATGACCACTCATTTACCATTGGCTGGTGATCTACAAAGCCCCAAATATAATGAGAAAATGAGCCATATCTTTCCTGTATTTTTAGAAAAGCTTGTGCATTTGAAACAACACTCGCAATTTTTAGTTTATTACGAACGATACGAGTATCCTGACGAAGCTCCTCTAGCTTGTCCTCGGTATAGAGAATGATTTTTGAAGCATTGAATTGGTCAAAAGCAGCTCGATATCCCTTTCTTTTTTGAAGAATGGTCCACCAGCTAAGTCCAGCCTGTGCCCCTTCTAGACATAGCATCTCGAATAAATGCTGATCATCATAGACAGGAACACCCCATTCCTTGTCATGATACTCTACGTATAGAGGCTCCTCTAGCTTTACCCATTCACATCTTTTCATTTATAGTCCCCCCATTTTTCTATGTATCATTTAACGCCTATTATACAAAGACATCCTTTGCGCGCATTTTCAATAATTTGAATCCTTTGAAACCCTACACATTCGAATAGCTGTTCAATTTCTGATTTTGTTTTATAGGCTTTCATATGATAATTAATTTTATAGAGCTCTGACATAATAATAAATTTTCCACCATGCTTTAAAACTCTAAAGACTTCCTTCACATCATTTGCTAAATCTGGCCAAAAATAATGTGTTTGGAAGGCTGTAATCGTATCAAAAAACTGATCTGTGTATGGAATGTTTGAAACACTTGCTTGCTTAACAATGACCTTACCATTTGTCACATCCATTTTATTAGTTTTTATGGAGTCCTTGATAGCCTGCTCAGAAAAATCTATACCATAGATTTTACCACTTGGATTAATCTTCGATAAAGTTTGAAGCGTTTTTCCACCTCCACACCCAATATCTAAGATCGTATCACCATCATATACATCACCATGCTTAATCAGCCATGTATTCATACCACTATGTGCAAGATTCATAATGCGTAACATTACTGACCCTACAAATCCATTTGGCTTCTTAGCTTGTTCAATCAAGCGTTGTAAAAGTGTCAATTTCAACTTCCTCTCTCCCTAAAATCCGTTGTGATGTGCAGATTAAGACATCTTTTTTCGCTAACTTCAATAATGCAGCCGCTTTGCTTTTATCCGTGGCTCCCCCCACTGCATCATCTACAACAATTACCTTAAAGTTCCTTGCTAATGCTCCGTTAACCGTTGCATTGACACAGCCTTCAACAAACACACCCGTTACGATTAATTCATTAATTTTTTGTTGGGAGAGGTAAGTTGCTAAGTCTGGATTACTAAACGCATCCGCTTTATTTTTTGAAAAATATGCACCATCCACCATGACTAATCTTTCATCAAATTCAGCCCCTTTCGTTCCTTTCAAAGCAGTGAATTTTCGGAAAAGGTTCGAGATTTGTGTTTGTTCAAATTCATTTCTAATATAGACAATTGGAATTCCTTGCTCTCGCGCCTTTTGGATGAGAACATTAATGCAACTTATGGTAGACTGCATTTGCTGCTTTGCTATAGGCAGTCTGGCTTGATCACTTATGTAATCGTTTTGAATATCTAGTATCAGCAAGGCTTTTTTCAAGTTCTATCCCCCTTACGTTTTATAACGCTTACTATCTTTACGTTTTAAAAAAATAATTAGTTTCATTATTTACCATTTCAATATCACAGCAGGCTATGATTTACCAATAGCTGGTGTATAAATAGTGATATTATATTGGTCGGACTATTCAATAGAGGCACGACACTGCTAATTGTATTGGAAAATGCAGCGGTATCAAGGCTTTACAAAGGGTAATTGCATTATTTTGCTTTATAAAAAAATAAGGTCACCTATAATGAAATGACCTTATTTTGAGGTTAATATTTATCTGTGATTACTCCAATTGAGGAGGCTTTTATAAAATCAAGATTCTTCAGACTCGTTAATGTCTTCTTATTACCAGTGACAACTGCCCCATAGATAACAAGGTCATTCACAGACAGCCCATCAGCACCACCAATTTCTTTTTCCAATCGTTTATATTCATCTTTTAAACTTGATGATTGTCTTGCCCCACTTGATATAGCTTGGACAAATAGCTTTGCTGGGTTCTCTACTACATCACCGTTCGCGTTTAAAAGGGAAAAACCATATACATCTTGTTCTGAACGAAACACATTGTAACTATCTATAACCTTTCCATTTTGTTCAATTTTGCCAGTATAATCGTCTGCTTCATTCACATCTTTAACCCATAGCCAAGTAGTATTCACATCTTTCGGCAGTTTCGCAAGTGCTTCCTGCATTGAATAACCTTTATCAAAAGATAAAGCAACTTCCATTACTTTTTGATCATCAATTTCAGGCAACAACGCTAAATCATTTTGCGTCTTTTGATAATTTATAAATGGATAGAAAAACAACATTTCACGCTGTCCAAATTCATTATAACGTTGAGAATTTAAATCTTGTTCACTGTTTCTCATTCCAAATGTTAGATGAGAACTAGCGCCTTCGAATAACACCTCGTTTCGTAAAAAACCGTAGCCCAATGCGTCATCTCCAGTGAGAACAACCTTTCCTTCAATGTATTTAATTGTTTTATAATGCATTTCACCGCCTAAAATGCCAGGGTAATTCCTGATTGATCCAATAAATTCATTTGCACCTTTCACTTGATGTAAGGTGTAAAAGGAATTTTGAGCATGACTTTGTAAAAATCTAGTAATTGCGTCATTCACTATTTTTCCACCAAACAATGTCACAGCCATTACGACAAACGTGATGATAATCGTTTTCCATGTTGCGCAGCGCTGGGCTTTTTTCATTGTTTTTTTCATCTGTTCTGTATCAAAAAGATTGTCCATCTTCTAACATCTCCCACTGTTTTTTAAATGCTTTACGTGCTCGCTGTAAATAAGTTTTTACATGCGACTCACTCACCGCTAGAATCGCAGCGATTTCTTTATAGGACAATTCCATATCGTACTTCATTAAAAGTAATTGCTGAAATGCTGGCTGTAGCCCCTGCAAGGCTTCATTAATCTTTGCATTTTGCTCTTTTTGTAAATAATGTTGTTCTGCATCATCCAATGCAATTTTTAATTTTTCGATTTCATTGTCACCGATTAATGTTGCGCGCTTTTGCTTGTTATACAACGTATAGTAACGATTAAGGGCGACCTTGAATAACCAAGCTCGTAAATTATCATGTCGAATTGTAGATAAACACTCAATTGTTTTAATAATTGCCTCTTGTACAACGTCCTCTGCATCTTCTTTTGTAGCCCCTATTTTTATCAAATATTTGAAAACGACTTCTGCATGCGCAAGCAATAGACGCTCCCACTCTTTATTCATACTTCACCAACTTTTTTGGATATCCATTTCGTAGTTAACTCATCTATATAACCATTCAACCCCTAAAATGTATACAGTTAATTGGAATTAAAAGAAAAAAATCACAAGTGCTAGTTAAAAACACTTGTGATTGTTAAATTGAAAGACTATAAAATTCAAATATGTTGATTTCAATCAATAAATCAAGCCGAAGTCAAATTTCTCGTTCCTTCGACATTTTTTAATTTAGATATGTATTGTTTGAAATATTTCGTTCACGCTCATCTATGACTAGATGAATAATAAATGCCAGTTGTTGCTCAATTCGCATATTGTTAAGCTGTAGAATTTCAGCAATTGCACTTTTTTGATTCTCTTCTAACTCTGCCTTCTCTAGCATTAACATAATTTCTTCTTTCGAAAGCCCAAACATGCTCTTTCACCCCTAATTTACGCATAAATTTATTATTCCAAAATCATTATTATCTTTACAAATACAATGTTAAATGAACCGTTTTTACTAATTATAGGCTAAAACATGGAAATTAATCAATCCAAATTCTACATTTTCTTAATAATATTATTACTTTCTTCAAAAAATATTATTATTTTTAAAAATAACTTTCCTTTTAGGAATTGGAATAATTCTTTTCCTCGATTAATTCTCTTACACTACTAATTATAAAAATAATATACCTTTTTGTCGAATTTTGTGAATCTGCGTCATTTTGATAATTAAGAAACCGTTTACAATTTTAATTCCTCTATATTTTATCTATCCCGTTCAATAGTCATCTATTTAAGAAAGCTATCAACGATTTTTTTAAATAACAGTAAAGGACTTAGTTTTACCCTCTTTTTTACCTGTCAAAATCAAGCAGAGATTTTCAATTTCACCACTGTATTTTTACCACTTTGTTTCATGTCATAAAAAAAGTAATTTCAACAATAGTGAAACTACTTATCCTACTCATTTATTCGGTTATTATATTGTTTTTTTAATATTATTTTGTTGAAGTATTAAAGTTACTTGTTGCAATACCTCAATCGGTATTTGCAGCTTTTCATTGAGACTGTGCAAATTTATTGATTCTGCTTGATTGATTTGGTTCACCATTTGCTTCATTTTATCGTTAACATTTGCAGATATAGAAATGATTTTAGATGTGTCATCACTCTTCCACATAGTTCCACTAGTCGTGCCTTGAATAAATAATTGACTCTTCTCTTGCACGATAGCTGGTATCTTCACAGTCGTCAGATCAATACTCTCCATCTCCAGCATTGATTGATTAGACAACGCTAAAAATGTACGTTCCATTTCATCAACCGAACAATGTTTAATACGCCCCATCGACTTATCTGACCAAATGAGTGCATAGGGGCTTTGCTTACCGTTGTTTTTGAATGCACTATTGGCAATCTCAAAAATAGCCTTGATACATGTGATTGCGTGACCGATAATAGCGTCAAATGTACACCTATCTGCAAATAAACGAGCATTATTAATATAAAGATGATGTCCCTCAAGCTCCAGAATGGTCGTATGATGAAGCATTATTTTTGCGTGGTCATTACCAAAAATACCACCCGCTTTCCCATATTGAAGGACAGACTGATTGAGCTTTAGATAACTAGCATCGACAATAAAATGAAATTGCTGATGGTCCTGAATCATACATTCTGACATAGATACATTTGCTTCATTTACAATTGTGACACCGGTCGTCTGTCCCTTCCTCACACTGCATTTACAAATCTCTGCCTTACTGTTTTCAATGATTAGCTGTGACTTATAATGTTCATGGACCTTGCAATCAAATAGTTTTGCGTTAGATTGTTCTGCGATATAAATACCATGGCCCTGTCCATCAGAAAAGATAGAGTCCGTAAGCCAGACCTCACTGTTATGAACAACCAAATTTGTATCCAGATGCCGCTTTATTTCACAGCCATCCATCGTTAATGTCGATTGATCGAGTAGCTGAATCCCTAAATTCTGCCCTTGATGAATAAGTGTATTTGTCATCGTCATGGTACTGGCAGCTGCAACAATTTGTGTTTGCTGATGACCATGAATTTCACAATCCACGATATCTATTTTTACATTGCGAATCGCAAAAATACCATTTGTTTGTCCTTCCAAAAGCATGCAATTGGTTAATGAAATTTCACTATTCTGCACCATAATTTGAGCCTTTGTATGGTGCTGAATTGTCGTATCCACAAGAATAACGCTTGAGCCATTATCAATGTGCAAACCATAATGATTAACTGGACCAGCTAGGATATCGACATTTTTCATCATTAGACTACCAAAGCTAACAGTCACCTGTGTTTGCACCAATTGCTGTTCAATCACACAGTTTTCCAGCTGTAAATCTCCTTTAACATAAATCCCCTGCCCTTGTGTAAAGCGTAAATTACGCATATTGGCATGTGTATTATAGCGGATAAATACACCACCTTTAATCGTCACATTTCCAACTCCATAAAGGGTCAGCCTTTTGGAAATTTCAAAGCTTTCCTCATAGATCCCATCTCGAATTTCAATAAAATCCCCTGGTTCAGCATCTCGAATCGCATCTTCAATACGCTGGTAACGATGCATAATACTTCTCTTTACAACAAGCGTCGCCATCTCCACACTCCTCTGCCGCAATCAAGCCACTCTTATGATTAGCCAGACCATTATCGTTCTTGTGTTTTATTATATTTATATACCCATTGAACTTCCTATTATTCAATTTTGTACAAATAATTTAGAAGTAATTCTTATAAGGTAGGTGATTGCTAATAATTTTGAGCGTACTAAAGCTATATGGTGGTTAAAACCCGAATGTTAATTCTATAGGCATAGAGGACTCTTGAACACATTTTATGGTGGAGAAGATGGTGTTATTTCAATTAATACTCTTCATGTAGAGAGTGACGTCAAGCATTGGATGGTGATTCAGATGGCAAATGATTTCAATCCATACTCTCCATGTAGAGAGTGACATATTTGGTTATGATGATGAGCTACATTGGGTAATTTCAATCCACACTCTCAATGTAGAGAGTGACTAAAAAGACCACCCATAATTGAGTGGTCACATGTATTTCAATCCACACTCTCCATGTAGAGAGTGACCATTTCGTAAATATTTAATTGTAAATACATCTCAATTTCAATCCACACTCTCCATGTAGAGAGTGACAAATTTTGGGTAGATTAAGTACTGCGGTATTAACAATTTCATGGTCTTCTGTCAAGAAAGTGGACATAAAAAAGTGAGAGCTTTAAAGCTACCGCACTGCGTTTGGTGGGCAATGGAA